>NZ_JBEOOG010000003.1:0-100418 GCF_040308965.1 Pseudoalteromonas sp. MER144-MNA-CIBAN-0113 | reverse complement strand
CTTACATGTTGATGGTTATCAAGCTTATGAAAAGACACAGGCCAGTCTTGTGGGGTGCTGGGCGCACGCACGTCGGAAATTCATTGAAGCGAAAAAGCTGCAAGGGAAAAATAAGACAGGCAAAGCCGATGTGGTGCTCAGCTTAATACAAAAGCTGTATGGGATAGAGTCACGGTTGAAAGATAAATCAGCGGATGAGAGTTACCAGACTCGACAAGCACAGAGTAAACCGATACTCGATAAACTCAGACAGTGGCTTGAAAAACATCAGCCAAACCTTGTTGGTAATAGTAAACTCATTGATGCCGCCAATTACATGGCAAACCAGTGGCCGAAACTCATTGAGTACATTAATGATGGGCGACTGAGTATCGACAACAACCGTGCAGAAAGAGCCATCAAACCGTTTGTGATAGGCCGGAAGAACTGGCTGTTTAGCCAAACAGCAACAGGTGCTAACGCAAGCGCGATACTTTACAGCATCATCGAAACAGCCAAAGCCAACGGCTTAGCGCCATACGATTACATCACCGCGTGTTTAGATGAGCTGTGCCAATCAACACCTGATATCGATAGTCTATTACCGTGGAATTTTAAAGGCTAGGCGGTGATCACCGGACGGATACGCCGAACTCAGTGGTTGCCGTTCTCGTACATCCTTTGCTCCACGGCATTCGTATTCCTAAACAGCTCGAAGGCGAGCCCCGCACAAGGCCGCCCCGACACAATGATAGTGTCGCATTTGCTATGTGACTTTCTACTGCTGTGGGCACCATGACATTACCAGGATCCAAATAAGAGAAACCCGTTACAGCGATGTGACGGGTTTTTTGCTGTCTGGGATTTAATAAATAGCCAAGAGCCCATGCCGAACTCAGTGGTGGTCTTTCTCTTACATCCTGTGCTCCACGGCATTCGTATTCCTATACATCAAACAAAACAGCTTGGATCTAAACAAAAAAGTGGGATGTTCTATTGTATTGTCGCTATAAATTAGCGCACTGGCTCCAAATAACAGAACCACGTTACAGCAAAATGCTGGTTTTTTATTGTTTTAAATTTGAAGATGAATTACGCAATATCTTAAAAAAAGAGACTGCCCGCTAATCTCATCATGTATATGCTTCCTATCAGATTACTAATAACTTATAGACTTAACATTCTCATGCAGTTATAGATCCTACGTGTTAAAATTTGATTTTAACTTTGCATATTATTGAGGTGTCTATTGCCAACCAGTGATTATCAACGAGTGCTAAATGAGATAACTCAAGAGGTTAAACCTTTATTGAGCCAAGGTAAGGTTGCTGATTATATCCCTGCTCTTGCTGAAGTTGATCTTGAGCAGTTTTCTATTGCCATTTACACCACTGAGGGGGAGATATTTTGCGCGGGTAATTGTGAACAGCGTTTTACTATTCAATCTGTTTCTAAAGTAATGACTCTGACATTAGCGCTGCAACGTTATGGCGATGAACTATGGAGTAGAGTGGGTAAAGAGCCCTCAGGAACAGCATTTAATTCACTGACCCAGCTTGAGTTTGAAAAAGGCATACCCCGTAACCCATTTATTAATGCGGGTGCCATAGTTACCTGTGATGCTTTATATAGTCGTTTATCAGCACCCATGCACTCTATGCTGGAAACATTTCGCGATTTATCTGCTAATCGAAGTATCGTAATAGATAAACAAGTGGCTAATTCAGAGTATGAGTTTAGGCATCGAAATGCGGCAATGGCACACTTAATGAAATCATTCGGTAACTTTGAAAATGAAGTGGATGATGTGCTGTGGTCATACTTTAATTTTTGTGCCATAGAACTTAATTGTATTGAACTTGCTAAGGCTTACAACTTTTTAGCTAATAAAGGGATAGACTACAGCTCTTCTAAACGAGTGCTTTCTAGCCGTCAAAATAAGCAACTAAACTCGTTGTTATTTACCAGTGGTTTATATGATGCGGCGGGTGATTTTGGTTATCGAGTGGGGATGCCTGGAAAATCAGGGGTTTCTGGGACTATATTGGCGGTATTACCGAATAGGTTTACTGTGGCAGTGTATTCCCCAGGATTAAACTCTTTTGGTAACTCGGTGGCAGGAATAGCAGCATTAGAGCTGCTATCTAAAAAGCTTGATATATCGATATTTTAAATACGCTGAGTGCATTGGGATTTTATTGATCCCAATACACTTGCTCTAAACAATCTTCGCGCTCTGGTAAGCCACGTGATAAGCGTGGAGAATGCTGAACCAGCACTTCGTAACTTGCACGGTTGGCGTATTTACTAATTTGAGCGAGCGAAGAGTAGGTAATCGCTTGTTGCTGATGTTTTGCTGAATTAGCAACGTTCAACTTATGATAAACATTCGCTGATAAGTCATGCAATACAGCGGCTAAAGCACAATCACCAGCGCCGTTGGTATTTTTAATCGAGTCAGGCCCGCCCATAAACGGAGCAGTATGACTATATGCCTTTATTGGGTTTTCACAGTCAACTTTACGCATTGCACGTGAAAACTCATAACGATTAAAGTCAGGGATAGCACCAGGCAAAAGTGGATACTCTGTTTCGCGTTTGAAACTGTCATCAACAAAACCGGCCATAAATAAGCCTTTTTCACCGGCAGTACAAATTACTAAATCAACCCAGTCTAATGCTTTGTCGGCAGCTAGTAATGGATCTTCAAATCCAGTAATTGCTTGGCCTTCTTCTTCGTTCATAGCAAGGATATCAACATGCTTTTCTACAAAGTTAGCCCACCATGTCGGATCCTGCTCGATAAGAAACTTAGTACCGAGTGTTAATACAACCGGTACATCTGCATCGTTAGCATACTTGATTGCTTGCATGGTCGCTTCGGTCATGGTTTCATCGCCTTGAGTACGCATTAAATAAGCGCTAATCACTAATGCCGATGAGCCTTCGATTAGCTCTTTATCAATTGACTCAGGCTTTAGATAATTCATCAGGCCAGCACTAATGGCAAAGGTGCGTTCACCCGTTTCATCAATCAATGTGAAACAGCGGCCTATAGGACCATCTACAGGCTGTAAGTAGTCTAAGTCGACGCGACTTGAGTTATTACATAAAAAGCGATAAGCATAACTGCCTATTTTTATGTTTTCACTCATTACACCTAATAGCACCGAACGGTCATCAGCAAGTACGGAATAGTTGTGCATCGTGTTGCCAACGGTTCCGCCTGCGAATTCGTAATCGACCATGTCGTTTAGTTTTAAGCGATCGTATAAAGCATTGGTGATGTCATTATCTATAACTTGCGACATCCCTCGGCGCAATTGAAATTCATCGAGAAAAGCTTGGTCAACCTTAGCTTCTATATCAACAACGATTTGATCGATCCCCGTAATATAGCTGCGGTGTAATCGCTCAGTGGCGTTAAGTTGATTGGTCAGTGGATCTTTGGCTTCCACTGGAAAATAATGTTTATGCCTGCGGCGTCCAGGAAATTTCATTTGCTACCCGTGTTGTGAGCTAAATAAAAAAAGCGTGAGATTATAGCGTAAATCCTGCCTTATGAGCCATGACAAACCACTTAAATTTGTTTTATTTTTGCAATAAAGTGATCAATGACGCATTTTATTGCGCTAAGTTGGTATAATTACGGCATAAAAAATAGTTAAGTAATAATAATGACAGAGCCATTTGACGACCAATATTGGATGGAACAAGCGCTTGTGTATGCAAAACAAGCGGAGCAGCTAGATGAGATCCCGGTAGGGGCTATAATTGTTAAAGATAATCAGCTTATTAGCGCAGGCTATAATCGTTCAATTACTGATAACGACCCGTCGGCTCATGCTGAGATGATAGCGGTACGTGAAGCAGGAAAAGTACTTAATAATTACCGCTTAATTGACTGTACTCTTTACGTCACGCTAGAGCCATGCTCTATGTGCGCAGGTTTATTAGTACATAGCCGAATTAAACGCTTAGTATTTGGTGCAGCCGATGCTAAAACGGGTTCTGCTGGTTCAATTATGAACCTTTTACAAGAACCTCGTTTAAACCATCAGGTAGAAATAACGGGTGGGGTATTAGAAACACAATGTGCAGAGACTATTTCTAGTTTTTTTAAGCGTCGCCGAGCACAAATAAAGGCGGCAAAGCAAGCCGCTCGTAATAGTAACAGCGATTAGTCAGCTGCTGCTATTAAGGCGTCTAATTCAGCCATTTGCTGCATAGCAAACATGCGGCGGCGCCAAATTATTTTTTTATGTAAATTTCTTAACATCACTCGACGACGAGTGGCGGTTGAGTGCTTTATACAACGTTTAAGTTGATGTGTACGTCTACGTTTAAGCATGACTTATCCTTATGTGCTTGGTAATGACACAAAATTTTATACAATTAAGCCAGATTATTGAATAATTGATTACAAGTAAACAACTATTTGATTTTCTGATGTTCAGTTAAATACTAAGCAGCGTATTTATTTTTTTTCCTCAGCGAAATTACTCGTACGTTGCTCTGAATCATCAGGTTTAACGATTTTCTCTTCTGTTTCATTTGTTGAGGTAATCGGCGCCATTGCATTATTTTCATCAAGCCAAACAAGCGCATCGTAATAGCGACGTATATTATCAACATAGGTCACTGCTACATCACCGCGAGCATAGCCATAACGGGTATTACGATAGTGACGTTTTTTTACTAACAATGGTAAGCGCTTTTTAACGTCAGCCCATTTATCAGGGCTAGCTCCCTGTTGCTCGGTAATAATACGGGCATCGTTAACGTGTCCCCAACCTACATTATAGGCGGCAAGTGCAAGCCAAGTACGATCCGGTTGAGGGATTCGATCCGGGACGCGTTTAATTAATTTTGCTAAGTATTGGGCACCACCGCGTATATTTTGCTCTGGTTCTAAGCGGTTTGTTACACCGACTTGTTTTGCTGTACGTCTTGTTAGCATCATAATACCACGCACACCGGTTGGTGACTTAGCTCGCGGGTTCCACATCGACTCTTGATAACTTAATGCTGCCAGTAAGCGCCAATCTAGGCTACCTGCATATTGCATAAACCAAGGTTGATATTTAGGCAGTGTTTCTTTAATTGCGTCTATATAGGCCAAGGTATTAACGTAATTAAATTGGCGGACATGACCGAAGTATTTTTCTTCGAGCACATAAAGTTGATTATTTTGTTTTGCTTCACCAAAAAAGGGAACTAATAATGCGTATAGGGAATCATCATTCGACTTTCTTAGTATCCATGCAATTGAATCATTTCGGGTAACTGAAAAGCCAATACTTAAATTAGGGTGATAGCGACGAAATAGCGCTAAAGTATGTGAATCCGCTAAGGTGTAATCTATTTCGCCGTCAATAACTGCTTGCAGTAATTCTTCTTCATCAAACTCTTCGGTTTCATTCCAGCTTAAGTTTGAGTTGGTTTGTTGAATTTCTTCTAATGTTAATGAATGGCTACTTTTAGCGATAACGGTGAAGTTTCCGGTTAAATCATCAAAATCACGAGGGCGTTCACGGCCTTGTTTAAAGACTAATTTTTGGCTAATTGTTCTGTATGTAGGGCCATAGCGATAGCGCTCAGCACGTACTTTATTGTAGGTAAGCCCTGAGGCAATTAAATCGAGGTCACCACTGTCCAAGCGCGCAAACATTTCGGATAAATTAAAAAAGGGTACAATTTCAAGCTCTACCCCTAAGTAGTCTGCAAACGCTTGAGAGAGCTCAAATTCAAATCCTTGCTCCCCTTGAACGGCTTGATAGTAATTACTTGCACTGGCAAGTGTACCAATACGAATTTTGTTTTCAGATTTGATTTGGGCAAGCTGTGTTGATTGCTCTTGTGTATTACATGCACACAAAAGTATGACTAACGTAATGATTGTTATTAGCTTTATCTTCAACATATTCGCCTCTTTAGCATCGTATCTCCTGTTATAACAAAACTTACTGATTACGTCACTTATCGTTTAATCGCAGTGAGTAAAAAATAGGTGTAAACAAAAAGAAAAAGTTAATTTAATGAAAAGCGCATTTTTGAGTTAAATCTGAGAGTAATTTGGACTATAATACGCGCCTAAAATATCGTTCAATCCCTAACCCCGGGTGAAATTACTTATGTTGATCCTTCGTGGTGCACCAGCACTTTCAGAGTTCAGAGTTAATAAAATTTTAGCGCGTTGCCAACAATCGCAACTTCCTGTCACCAATGTATATGCCGAATACGCTCACTTTGCCGATTTAACATCGCCATTAAACGCTGATGAGCACACCAAACTTGAAAAGTTATTAACCTACGGCCCAACAATTGCTGAGCATGCGCCAGCAGGTCAGTTGGTATTAGTAACGCCTCGTCCTGGTACAATTTCGCCATGGGCTTCAAAAGCGACTGATATCGCTCATAACTGTGGGCTTAAACAAGTTCATCGCGTAGAGCGCGGTATTGCTTACTATGTTGAAGGTGATTTAAGTGCAGAACAGTTAGCACAAGTTGCAGCACTTCTTCATGACCGCATGACTGAAGCTACTCACAGTAAATTAGAAGATGCCGCGCAGTTATTTCGCAGCGATGCTCCTCGTCCAATGTCATCAGTTGATATTTTAGGTGGCGGCCGTGAAGCATTAGCCACAGCAAATATAGAGCAAGGGTTTGCGCTTGCTGATGATGAAATTGATTATTTAGTTGAAAACTTTATTAAGTTAGGGCGTAACCCTAACGATATTGAACTGTTTATGTTTGCTCAAGCGAACTCAGAGCATTGTCGTCATAAAATATTTAATGCTGATTGGACTATTGATGGCATTGAACAACCAAAGTCGTTGTTCAAAATGATTAAAAACACCTTTGAGCATAATCCTGAAAATGTATTATCTGCTTATAAAGATAATGCAGCCGTAATGAAAGGCTCAAAGGCGGGTCGTTTCTTCCCGAATGCACAAGGTGAATATGCGTATCACCAAGAAGACATTGAAATATTAATGAAGGTTGAAACCCATAACCACCCAACGGCTATTGCTCCTTTCTCTGGTGCGGCAACAGGGTCGGGTGGTGAGATTCGCGATGAGGGCGCAACTGGTCGTGGTTCAAAACCAAAAGCGGGTTTAGTGGGCTTTACTGTATCTAATTTACGTATTCCTGGTTTTGAACAGCCTTGGGAAAGTGATTTTGGTAAGCCTGGCCGTATTGTTAATGCTCTAGATATTATGACTGAAGGCCCATTAGGTGGTGCTGCGTTTAATAACGAGTTTGGCCGTCCTAATTTATTAGGTTATTTCCGTACTTACGAAGAAAAAGTGACCAGTCACAATGGTGAAGAGGTGCGTGGTTACCACAAGCCAATTATGCTTGCCGGTGGTTTAGGTAATATCCGTGCTGATCATGTTCAAAAAGGCGATATTCCAGTTGGTGCAAAACTCATTGCACTAGGCGGCCCTGCAATGAACATTGGCTTAGGCGGTGGCGCTGCATCAAGTATGGCATCGGGTCAATCAAATGAAGATTTAGATTTTGCCTCTGTACAGCGTGAAAACCCAGAAATGGAACGTCGTTGCCAAGAAGTGATCGACAAATGTTGGCAGCTAGGTGATGCAAATCCAATTGCGTTTATTCATGATGTGGGTGCAGGTGGTTTATCTAACGCATTCCCTGAACTTGTTAGTGACGGTGGACGTGGCGGTAAATTTCAGCTTCGCAATATCCCAAATGATGAACCGGGCATGGCACCACACGAAATTTGGTGTAATGAATCGCAAGAGCGCTATGTACTCGCTGTCGCTGTTGAAGATTTTGATCGTTTTGAAGCTATTTGTAAGCGTGAAAGAGCGCAATATGCTGTTATTGGTGAAGCAACTGCAGAGCCTCATTTAACGGTTGCGGATAGTCACTTTGAAAATAACCCTGTTGATTTACCGCTCGATGTTTTATTAGGGAAAGCACCTAAAATGCATCGTGATGTAACATCACAACAAGTGTTAGGTAAAGCACTCGACGTTGAAAATATCAGTGCTGCTGATGCTGCAGAACGTTTATTACGTTTACCAACCATTGCTGAAAAAACCTTCCTCATTACTATTGGCGATCGCTCGGTAACAGGTTTAGTATCACGCGATCAAATGGTAGGCCCATGGCAAGTACCAGTAGCTAACTGTGCAGTAACCGCAGCAACGTATGACACTTACCATGGTGAAGCAATGTCACTGGGTGAACGTACGCCTGCAGCACTACTTAACTATGGCGCTTCAGCGCGTTTAGCAGTGGCAGAATCGTTAACGAATATTGCCTGTGCAAACATTGGCTCTCTTGAAAATATTAAGTTATCCGCAAACTGGATGGCCGCAGCGGGACACCCAGGAGAAGATGCCGGTTTATACGAAGCGGTAAAAGCGGTGGGTGAAGAGTTATGTCCGGCACTTGGGTTAACAATTCCTGTAGGTAAAGATTCTATGTCGATGAAAACGACATGGAAGAACGAAGATGATGCTACAGAGCAATCAGTGACATCACCGTTATCGCTTATTATTACTGCGTTTGGTCGTGTTGAAGACGTACGTAAAACAGTGACCCCACAGTTACGAACAGATAAAGGCGATACATCGCTTATTTTAGTTGACTTAGGCGCGGGCAAAAACCGACTGGGCGCATCAAGCCTTGCTCAGGTTTATAAGCAATTAGGTGATACAACACCTGATGTAGATAGCCCAGAGCTACTAAAAGGTTTTTACAACGCAATGCAAGCGCTAGTCGCTGATAGCAAGTTGCTTGCGTACCATGACCGTTCAGACGGTGGTTTATTTACCACTATCGCTGAAATGGCGTTTACCGGTCACACCGGTGTTACCGTTGATTTAGCGACTTTGATCGGCTCTGATATTGAAGCGCTTTATAACGAAGAGCTAGGTGCTGTAATTCAAGTAGCGAATAGCGATTTAGAGGCTGTAAATGCGGTATTTGAGCAGCATGGAGTTGCCGCAATTAGTCATGTGATTGGCTCGCTAAATAACGACGATAACATCGTGTTTAATCGTGGTGAGCAAACAGTACTTAATCATACTCGTACTGAACTTCGTACAATTTGGGCCGAAACAACGTATCAAATGCAAGCGCGTCGTGATAACCCAGAGTGTGCTAAGCAAGAGTTTGACGCTAAGTTTGACGCAAAAGATCCTGGCTTAAATGTAAAACTTAACTTTGATTTAAATGAAGATGTTGCAGCTCCATATATTGCAACCGGTGCTAAACCGCAAATGGCTATTTTACGTGAGCAAGGTGTAAACTCTCATTTAGAAATGGCAGCTGCATTTAACCGTGCGGGCTTTGCAGCGGTTGATGTGCACATGAGCGACATTTTAGAAGGGCGCTTAACACTTGAGCAATTTAAAGGCTTAGTGGCGTGTGGCGGTTTCTCTTACGGTGATGTGCTTGGTGCGGGTGAAGGTTGGGCTAAGTCAATACTGTTTAATGACATGGCACGCGATCAATTCCAAAGTTTCTTCCACCGTGAAGATACCTTTAGCTTAGGGGTATGTAACGGTTGTCAGATGCTATCAACATTAAAAGAGTTGATCCCAGGTACTGAGCATTGGCCACGCTTTGTAACGAACAAGTCAGAGCGTTTTGAAGCACGCTTTAGCTTAGTTGAAATACAAGAGAATCCATCGGTATTCTTTAATGGTATGGCGGGCTCGCGGATGCCAATTGCGGTATCTCATGGTGAAGGCCATGCAGAGTTTGCAAACGACGCAGCAACAAAAGCAGCGCTTGCAAGTGGTACTGTAGCGGTTAAATTTGTTGATAACTACGGCAACCCTACAACGCAATACCCAGCGAACCCGAACGGCTCGCCAGAAGGTATCACAGGTATTACATCAACAGATGGCCGTGCAACTGTAATGATGCCACATCCAGAGCGTGTATTTCGTACTGTTGCTAACTCTTGGCACCCAGATGAGTGGAAAGAGGATAGCCCATGGATGCGTATGTTCCGTAATGCGCGTAAAAATGTAGGTTAATATACACACTAGATTCATGATCTGGATGTAAAATAAAAAAGGCTGCCTTGTGCAGCCTTTTTTGATTATAGTGATTAAAAAACATGTAAGGATAATATGTTTAAGCGCATTGGTTTAATTGTTGGCACTCTTTTACTGAGTCTATTATTACTCGGGTATGTATTTCGCTTGCCTTTACTACAATGGGCCATTGCCCCTGAACTTAAAAAAGCAGGTGTCACATTAAGCTGCCTCGATTTTTCAATTACCTCAAAGTTAAATATACATGCCGATACTGTGTGTTTAAATTACCAAAACCAACAATTACAACTTTCTGATATTACAGCGAGTACAAAGCATGTCAGTGTTCAAAGTGCAATATTAACGCTCAATCCATTACCTAAAAGTGATAACGCTAATCAACCGGCTAAACAGCTTGAGATAGCGCTACCTTCAAATCGCCCACTCATTAATATTAAACAGCTTGTAGTAAACAGTAATCAGCTCAATAAACCATTAAAATTTAGTGTATTAGAACCTGCGCTAAATCAATTTAATGTAACGGGCGATATAAATGCGAGTGCGATTTTAACCACCAATAAAATAAGTGGTCAGCTAGCAGTTGATGACATTTTGTTAAAACAGGTAATAAACACTAAAAACACCTTACTCGATGCTGTTAACTTTAATACTCAACAAGTGTTTAGTTTTGACGGGATTGAGCTTAAGTTGAACGGGGGGATTAGCGCTCAATTTGCTCATACGTTTGATCAATGCCAATTTAATTTATTAACCACTGGCCAGATGGCTACTCGCTTTAATTTAAATAACCAAGCGTTAATCCTAGATACCGGTTCACTTAATAACAAAATTAATTTAAGCCCTCGCTGTACTGAGTTAATTCCACCAAGTAAGTACGCAGATTTTGTAAGCAAACAAGTTGCTTTAAATTGGCAGGTTAAGCTTTCTCAAGCTCTTCGCATAGAACAAGGGGAGCTGAGTATTCCAGTAATCAATTTGATGAGTGAAGGTAATAAACACTTTGATATTTTAATAACAGATACCGCCCTCACTATTAACGCTTTGCTTGATAATATTCAGGCAAAGGTGTCTGCTCAAATAAACACGCCAGATATAAACAGCATTAATATAAGCGCTCAGTTAAATGGTACTAAAGTTAAAGGTGATTACAACGTTGAGCTTGAAAGGCTACCCGCATTTATCCCTGTTACTGCTAATGCGCTTAATTTCAGTGGTTACTTTGAATTAAGTGAATTTATTGACTCAAAACCCATCGGGTACGCACAGAGTAAATTTTCCGTTGCTAGCTTTGAAGCTTTTGATGTAAAAGCAGTGCACTATCAAGGTAGTTTAACCGCGAAAATGGATAAACAATTAAATGCAGAAATTACATTAACTAATCAGTTAAAAAATGCGGCATATAAAGAATTTAAACTTACCAATATAAATAATAGTCTCACGGCAAAAGCAAACCTAGGTGTAGGTGAGTTATTTGCTCATTTAACTGCGAAAACGCAAATTAAGGCTCTTAATAGCGCTGATATAAGACTGCATAATATAAAAATAGACTCGAGTGGATTACAAAGCCGTGCACTTAAAGCGTCGCACCATGCGTTTATAGATGATATTGAGTTGGTGGTAAATCATCATATATCGTCACAGGCACATCCGTTTGAGGTGATTGTGCCAGCGCAAAGTGTGTTGCCATTAAACACCTTTATTAATCAGTTTTATCCACTTGCTAAGCTGACAAAAGGTACTTTTAACGGCAATATTAGTGGCGATGTCAATTTACAAAGGGCATCCATTGATATAGATACTCGCCAATTAAGTGGACTTTATAATGACTACCTTGCAAGTGATTTTAGTAGTGTATTTAGCGGGGAATTTAATTCAGGTAGGCTTAATGTAAAACCCACTACCTTTCATTTAAATGAGTTTAGAGCGGGCGCAGTTATTAAAGGCCTCAAAGGGCAATGGCTCGTCAATAACAATAATGTGCTTGTTAGTAATGTTGAAGGTAATGTGCTTGGCGGTACATTTTTATTAGATAACTATACGCTTGGACAAGAAACCCAAGTTAGCACTGTAACGTTTAATAATATTGATGCAAGTAAGCTGATCACCCTTGATGATAAGTCGGGTATTACTTTAACAGGGCGTTTGGCAGGTACACTGCCGGTGAGCGTTAATAAAAATGGTGTGCACATTAGCCAAGGCAGTCTGTTTAGTCAAGGCGAGGGCAATTTAAAAATTAGCAATAATGCTGCATTTGATTCTGTGATGCAGCAACAGCAAGAGTTGCAATCTGTACTGGCGTTATTGACTGATTTAGATATTCAAAAACTCAATAGCAGCGTTGTACTTAAAAATGATGGTTGGTTAAAGCTTGGAGTTAATTTACAAGGTTATAATCAGCAAGCGCAGCAGCAAGTTAACTTTAATTACAACCATGAAGAAAACATATTTACGCTTCTACGGGCACTGCGTTTAAGTGATGAAATTACACAAAAAGTTGAGCAACAATTTTCACAAAAAGGAAATGGGCAATGAGACAGTCGTTATCGATAAAAGTGCTGCTCGCGTTAGCAGCAATATCAGCGCTAAGTGCGTGTACGCATCGTGTTGAGGTGTCGGCTAAAGAGCCAATCACTATTAATTTAAATGTTAAGGTTGATCATGAAATTCGTGTCAAAGTAGATAAAGAGCTCGATAATTTATTTAGCGATGACAGTGAGTTATTTTAAGGAGCTAGAATATGAATATTAAAAATAAATTAAATATAGTAACCCTAATCAGTGCCGTTTGTATGTCATTTTCAGTTTGGGCTATGAGTTTAGATGAAGCTAAAAGCCAAGGCTTAGTTGGTGAAAACAGCTCAGGCTACCTTGGATTAGTTGTACAAAATACAGAAGCAAAAGCGGTTGTTGATGACGTTAACGAAAAACGTAAGGCACAGTACTTAAAATTAGCTAAAAAGAATAACTTGTCACTTGCACAAGTTGAGGCATTGGCAGCAGCAAAAACAATCGAAAAAACGCAAAGCGGCCATTATATTGAAGTAAATGGTAGCTGGGTCAAAAAATAAAGTTAATGGGTCAACTAAAGGTATTAAAAGCCGAGCTTATACGCTCGGTTTTTTACAGTTCTCTAATAATTGTTGCCAAAAATCAATGCCTTTTCGGCGTGCTAAGTTTATATTATGCTCAGGAATAGACTCAGGTTCGTCATAATTTTCAAGTGCTTCACTCATACTTGCTTCACGAATTAGGTGCAAGGTAGGAAACGGTGCTCTATTTGTGTAGTTGGCCGGATCGGTTTCATTGCTATCGGCAAATACATAATCAGGATGAAAGTTAGCAATTTGATATTTACCTTCAAAGCCTTGTGCAACCAATAGCGCATTTGCTAAATCGACTAAATCTAAAAAGTCTTCAAAGTCACTAAAACCGTTATCGAACATGATTAGCGTGGTTTCTCGTTCGCTCTCGCGGTCAAGCTCGATACATTGCTCAAGCATATCCATTACAGCATCATCGATAGTCTTAGCGTTACTTACAATGTAATTAATACAGTTGTTTTCGACTTCTTTACGGGCAAACGGGCAAAAGTTATATTTTACAATAACGGATGAAACCCATTCTCGGGTTTGGCTAATAGCTATGTTAGTCACTGTTTTGGCTCTAAGTATTGATTAATAATAGTGAGTGTTTTTTTTATGGCGCCTTGGTTTTTAGCAACACATTGCGCCGCTTTTGTGCCGAGCGTTTGGCATGCCTTTTTATTTTGGCTAAAGGTAATGAGTTGTTGTGCCAGTTCATCTGCATTTTCTACCACGCATGCCCCTTTAAACTTTGTTAACTCAGGATAGACATGATCAAAGTTATAGGTATGAGGGCCTGTTATTACACCGACCGAAAATGCGGCTGACTCAAGCGGGTTATGACCACCACGACGAATCAAACTACCGCCAATATAACTAACACTAGCCGCGCCGTATAAACACTGTAATTCACCTAGCGTATCGGCAAGTAAAACGTGTTCGTTTTGGTAATTATTTTGGCTACGACAACTAAAGCTTAAAGTACTTTGTGTGAGTAGTTCAGCCACTTTATCAAATTGCTCGGGGTGTCGCGGGGCAATAATCAATAAAGCATCAGGCTGCTTTTTTAACAACTGCTGGTGGGCATCGAGTATTAATTCATGCTCTATAGGGTGAGTAGAACCTGCCACCCATATAAAACGTTCTTGGCTATTATAGTACTGTTTGAGCACGCTCACCTTTGTAAGTTGCTCTTGATTGGGGCTTATATCAAACTTGATTGAACCTGTAACATGGCTTTTTGAAGGCTCAAGCCCAAGTGTAATAAAACGCTCTGCATCTGTTTTATTATGACTGGCTAACGCAGTAATAGATTGCATAATACGGTGAGTTAACTGCGCAACCTTTTGATAACCCTGCTGCGACTTTTCAGAAAGTCTCGCATTAACAACCAATACCGGGATTTTTTTGTTATGCGCATTAGCCATAATATTTGGCCACAATTCAGTTTCTAAAATACATAGTAACTGCGGTTTTACGCGTTTTAAAAATCGAGCAGTGGCAAAAGGAAAATCGATAGGTAAATAACTAATAGCGACGGTATCTTTAAATTGTGCTGTTATTTGTGCGCGGCCAGTCGGGGTATTACAAGTGATCAAAATATTGAGCTGCGGGTGCTCATTTTGCAACGCTTTAATTAATGGCGTAGCTGCTAATACCTCACCTACAGAAGCACAATGAATAACAACAGGTTTAGTTTTATTAGAAAATAAACAGCGACGTACAAATCCAAAACGTTCTTTAAAATGCGCGCGATAACCCGAATTTTTTTTACCACGTAATACATATAAATAAAATATGATCAAAGGGCTAATAATGATTAGTGCAAGTGAATAAAAAGTGCGTGCCATACTGAGCTTTGTTTAAGGTAATTGTAGCTAGTTTATCGTGAAACGGCTTATTTCTAAACATACAAAGTATAAAAGTTGGTTTGAGTTCATTTACTAGGGTATAAACTAAATCAATGTCATTCAAATCACGCTATTGCATCAGTTTCATGATTTTAGGAAATGCTTATGGTTACTTTTATAACAAAAACGATTTCCATGCAGTAAGCCTTTGATTTTAGTTTCTGTGAAACATCTAATTTAGTTATATAGAGGTGATTTGGCTATAAAATTATGGAATAATGAAATTAATTTTTCCTGCCATTTCAGTTCCAAGAGGAATATCTCATGTCAATTATAGATTCAGTGGCAACCAGCTACCTAGAAAGTTTAAACCGTCATCAAGTATTGTTTGAAACAATGGAGGCGTATCATCAAGAGGTAATGCAGTTGCTAGAAGCATGTCATAGTGCTTTACAAGCTGGTGGTAAGGTTGTTTGGTTTGGTAATGGCGGCAGTGCTGCCGATGCTCAGCATTTAGCTGCAGAGTTTGTGGTGCGTTATAAATTAGAGCGAGGCCCATTAGCGTCTATTGCTTTGACCACAGACACGTCTATTTTAACAGCGCACAGCAACGATTATCATTTTGATACTGTGTTTGAGCGCCAAGTACAGGCGCTATGTAAGCCTGAGGATATTGTGATTGGTTTAACTACATCAGGTACCAGTAAAAATATTAATTTAGCATTAGAAGCTGCTAACAAAATAGGGGCATTCACGGTTGCACTTACTGGCCGTGACGGCGGGCAAGTAAAAGATATTGCAAAGTTACCTATTATTATCAAAAACGACGAGACCGCGCGTATTCAAGAAGCACACATGTTTATTGGCCATTGGTTATGTGAAGCCATGGATATGGTTGTTGTGGAGCAGCAGTAATGGATTTATCTTTACTAAAGAACTTATCAGCAGCACGTATTTTAGTGGTGGGCGACGTGATGCTCGATCGTTATTGGTATGGTGATTCAGGGCGTATCTCACCAGAAGCGCCAGTACCCGTTGTTAAAGTCAGTAAATTTGAAGACAAGGCTGGCGGTGCGGCTAACGTGGCTAAAAATATAGCCCGTTTAGATGGTAAAGTGGGGTTGTTAGGCCTTATTGGCGAGGATGAAAGTGGGCAAATTTTAGAAAATATTTTAGAAGGTGAAAAAATAAATTCACAGCTAGTGAGTGTATGCGATTTACCGACTATTTCTAAAATGCGTGTAATTAGCCGTCATCAGCAAGTGGTACGTTTAGATTTAGAAGAAACTTTTAACGAATCACATAGCCAGCTTTTATTAAATCGATTAGAGCTTGTGCTAAATGATTACGACTTTATAGTGTTTTCTGATTACAACAAAGGCTCGCTATCGCTGATCAAAGAGATGATAAGTGTGGCCAAAAAAGCAGGTAAAACGGTACTTGTTGATCCTAAATCATCAGATTTACAGTTATATCGCGGTGCTGATTATATAACCCCTAATTTAAATGAATTTAAATTAGCAGGCGGGCAAGTGGGCTCAGAAGAGACACTTGCAAGTAGTGCACGAAACCTCATTAGTGATGCGGGTATAACGGCGATGTTACTTACCCGTTCAGAGCAAGGTATGTCGCTTATAAATGCCACTGAAAAATATGATTTTGCAGCTCAAGAGCTTGAGGTCAGTGACGTAACTGGCGCTGGGGATACTGTTATTGCAACCCTTGCCGTTATGTTAGGTGCGGGCATGATGCCTAAAGATGCGGTAGAAATTGCTAATTTAGCTGCAGGTATTGCGGTGAGTAAATTGGGCGCGGCTACGGTTTCTCCAGAAGAGTTAAGTCGAAAACTGGGGCAATACTTACAAGCAACTGGCGAGCATTATCAAACCCCGTTTGATGACGTATTGCAGCATATTGAATTTGCTAAGCAAAATGGTGAAACGATTGTATTTACTAATGGTTGCTTTGATATTTTGCATGCAGGGCATGTGCGGTATTTAGCGCAAGCTAAAGCCCGTGGGGACAGATTAGTGGTTGGTTTAAACAATGATGAATCTATTGCTCGTTTGAAAGGCCCAGAACGCCCAATAAACCCATTAGATGAGCGCGCCATGGTCCTCAGTGCACTTGCCTCCGTTGATTGGGTTATCCCGTTTGGAAGTGCTGATGAAAATGACACGCCGGCAAAACTTATCGAGCAAATAAGCCCTGATATTCTTGTCAAAGGCGGCGACTATACGGTAGAACAAATAGCCGGTGCGGAGCATGTGCTGCGCCATGGCGGAAAAGTCGAAGTGCTTGAGTTTTTAGATGGCTGTTCAACATCAAAAGTGATTAGCAAAATAAAAAGCTAGTTAGTGAAATCAAAAAAAGGGGATAAACTGCAGTTTATCCCCTTTTTTAATGTTATTAATGAAACTAAAAGTTGTATTCGAACTTAGCAAATGCAGACGTATCGTTTTCTGCTCCATCGTTATTAGAGGCAAGTCCGCCAAGGGTTAAGCGCCCTCCCATTGCAAGCATTCTATAACGTACTTCAAGCTGCTTAGAACTAAATGCGGTTTTTGTGATTGAGTTACCTAAATCTGGATTATTAGGGTAACGATCGCGGTTGTCGCTATTGAAGTCAATATCACGCAGTTTTACTTGCCAATCAGTTCCGTTAGAAAGTTGCCCAAGTACAGTAAGTACTAGTGACTGCGTATCATTATCATAAGTAGAGCCGATAGGACGGCCATGATAGCGATAGCCTGATTGATAATCTGTGTGCTCATAATAGCAGTTTTCGGTCGTTGACCCCGCAGAGCAAGAGACACCTGTATCAATATATTCTAAGTTGACTAGTAAATTCTGCTCGTAAACGCGATGTGTTGTTTGTAAGCCAAATAAATACGCTCTATCTGCTGGTTTAAATTGTGAGCTCGCATCTTCACCAATGGTACTTGCATAAATAGCATAAGGTTGATTGAACAACGTATCAGACCAGCGAATATCAATACCGGCTAATTGATTACCAATTTTTGACTGTAACTGGCTATCACAATTACTGGTGCCATCAACGCATTCTGTATCACCGGCAATCATATCGATAAAGTCACTAGCCGAGCTTGGTTGTCCTTTCCCTGCCCATTGTGCTGTCCAGCTTAATGCTATTTCTAATTGTTGAACGGGGCGAAAGTTAACACGAGTGCTCCATAATAACGCATCTGGTACAACTCGTGTTGACTCTAGCTTTGCCATTTGTGCAGTAAAGCTCCACTGACCAATCCAACTCAGCCAAGGTGTTTCAAATGCACTGCTTTGTTCTCTGCTGATACTTATTGCAGGAAGTGGTTTGGCGTTACCAGACATAATTAGACTGTTATCAACGCCTGGTCCCCAAAACTGTTCAACCGCACCGGCTCTAAATATCCAATTACCCAAACGATACGCTAAATAGCTATCATCAAGTGAGGTATCATTGCAGTCAGTCAGTGCTTGCTCATTGTTAACTATATTGTCTGTTGTTTTACCGTTGATTAAACACTTTTTACCATCACTGCGGTGATTAAGCGCAATTTTGGCTGCAAAGTTATGTCCTAGGTAAGCATAGGCTGCTGTTAATTCTGACTCTTGGGTATTCGTTGCACCAAAGCTGGTGGTCGCTAATGGATCTGAGCTAGCAAATGCAGAAAGTTGAACACTATGTGAACCACTGTTTTCTGACTTATAACGATGTTTTACACGCAATAACGCATCTTGTAAGCGAGGTGATAATTGCTCTAGTCCGGCATTATCGATATCAGCAATAAAGCTTTTCCACATTAACGGGTAAGTCGTTACCGGGGCTAAAATAACACCTGCATCGGCGAGTTGCTGGATATCCGCTCTTAACCCAAAATCATCAGGTTTAACCCAGGGTTCAGCATAAACAGGGGTACTCATTGCACAAAAAAGCGAAGAAAGTATAAAAATTTTGTTTCGCAAAGCTCAGATCCTTGTGATTGAAATTGCCGGTAAGTTTAGCAATCTAAGCATCTTATTGCAGTAATTAAATCTAAATTGGTATGTTAAATCATATAGAAAAATGCTTACCATCTATCGCTAAAAAGTTGCCATTGGTATACTGCAGGTCAAATAAGCCAGTGAGATTGTAATGAGCAAAAAACGACTTTTATTTATTCCTGTGTCATCACCAGAAGGTATTGGTGAATATATGCGCTCATTACAGCTGGCTCAAACTTTAAAGGCTGAGTATGGCAAGCAGTTAGATATTCATTTTATCTTAAATAAGCATACGGCTTATGCTAAAAGCTGCCCGTTTTCTAGCTTACTCTTAAACCAATCGGCAACAAAAGAAAATACGCACGTATGTCAGTTTATTGATCAATACAAACCAGATGCGGTGCTTTTTGATTGCGCAGGACGCGCTGAGCAAATGAAAGCGGCAAAAAAAGTGGGTGCTAAAGTTGTTTTTATTTCGCAGCATGCAAAAAAGCGGGCAAAAGGTTTAAAGCTTAATAGGACTGGTCTTATTGATACTCATTGGGTGGTACAACCGGATTACTGTATTGAACCTCTTTCGTGGTATGAAAAGCTAAAATTGAGCATGTTGCCTTTGGCCTATCCTGCTAATGTTGGGCCATTTACAGTATTTGCATCAGCGCAACAAAAATGCGATGCACTAAACCGTTATCACTTGAAAGAAAAAGAATTCTTTATTGTTAACGCGGGCTCTGGTGGTCATACAGTTAATGGCGTAAGTTGCGCAGATATATATTTTCAAGCAGGGCTTGTTATTGCTAAACAAACAGGCTTGAAAGGCGTGGTGGTATTTGGCCCTAATTACACTAAGTCGCTACCTAAAACCAATGAGTTAATTTGTTTGCCAAGCCAAGAGGGAACTGAATTTTTAGCCTTACTCAGTCAGGCTAAAATTGCATTACTGAGCGCGGGTGATACTTTACTACAAGCTATTGCTTTGCAAACCCCAACCATTGCTTGTGCTATTTCAAAAGATCAGAGTGATCGAGTCGCACGTTGTGCAGCCACTGGCGTTGTTAAACAAGCTGAGCTTGATATTTTAGACATCACTCAAAAAGTGCAAGAGCTACTTACTGAGCCAAATTATAACAATACACTCAGCCAATATATGTTGTTAGAAAATGTACATAGCTTTGATGTTATAACGAATGGTGTAAAAGTACTGTTGCAGGGGAATAAGCTATGAATATTGTCATTGTAATTGACTCTCTTGTTGGTGGTGGCGCTGAAAAGGTAATGCTTACATTAGCGCAAGAGATGGTATTAAAAGACCACAATGTGACTATCTTGTCATTGGCGCAAAATATTGAATATGACATTCCAACCACTTTGAACGTTGAAAGTTTATTTTCAGGTCGAGCAACAAAAGTAGATCGATTTTGGCAGATAAAAAAGAATATCAGAGTGTTAGAGGCATGGTTTGAGCAAAAGTTACGGCAACTTGGGTCTATTGATATAGTACTTTCTAATTTAGATCGTAGTAATAACTTATTAGCGCAGAGTAAAATAAAAAATACCCATTTTGTTGTTCATAACTCAGTTAATGCAGAGCTCGCTAGGCAAAAAAAACTAGGCCCGCTTTCATACTTATATCTTAAAAAGAGTAAACAAAATCTTAATGGTAAATCACTGATCTGCGTGTCCAAAGGGGTTGAAGAAGAAATACAACAAGGCAGCTTAATAACCCCAAGTGCTATTACCACTATTTATAATCCATTCAATTTTAAAACAATCAATGATAAAGCTAATGAGGTGAATACAAATATACCCGATTCTCCATATCTTATTCATGTGGGACGTTTAGCTAAACAAAAACGCCATGATATTTTATTTTCTGCATTTGCCAAGTTAGATAAAAAATACAAATTAGTGCTGTTATGTAACAAAAAAGAAAAGGCATTAAAGTTAGCCAAAGAATATGGTATTGAAAATCAGCTTATTGTTCCGGGATTTGTACAAAACCCATATAACTGGATAAAGCAGGCAAAAGCTTTATTGTTAAGTTCAGACTTTGAAGGGTTTGGTAATGTGCTAGTCGAGGCTTTAGCAGTAGGTACGCCTGCTGTCAGTACTGAGTGCCCTCATGGTCCAAGTGAAATACTTACGGGTGAACTAAGTAAATACCTAGTACCTATTGGCCAAGGTGAGCTCCTAGCGCTCGCAGTTAAGCAAGTGCTCGCAGATAACCCAAATGTAACCAACGCAGCTATTTTAGAAAAGGTGTGTGCCGATAGAGTAACAGAGCAATACTTAGCGTTAGCAAACTAGTTTTTATTAGGTTAACCCATTATGGTAGTGTTTATTTAAACTTTGCCAATCGTTTTCTTGCCAATGAAAGCTGCTATTGCGGCTTTGCTCTTTTAAAAATGAGCGCTGTAGTCGAGACATGTTGCTTTGTTGCCATTTTTTATCGGGTGTTTTTATTTCGCCGCGGTCAAAATCGATAATAAAAACGTTGCCACTGTCATCAAATAAAATATTATTAATATTTAAATCAGCGTGATACACCCCTTCATTATGAAATAACGCAATTGTGCTGGCTATTTTTTTTATTTCAATATCATTCAATGCGCGTTCAATCAGTATATCTAATACGCTTTTAGCGCCGCTAACCGCTTCAGTAATAATATCACCTCGGTAAATAAAACCATGGCGGCTCACTTTAGCGGCAATAGGTTTTGGTACATTTAAACCTAGCTCTATTAATTGTGCCATCAAGCTAAACTCTTTATAAACACGGGTATGCTCAAGCCCCCAGTACAAATACTGATCACTGAGTAGCTTTCCTATCAGGCCGCCACGCCAATAATGGCGCAACACAGCCGTTAAATCTGCGTGTTTAAAAAACCATGCGGTTGCACGTCCCTTTTTAGCGCCAACAATTTTTTGCTGTTGCTGCCAAAAGTCGGGGCTAAACCAATCTAACTCTATCTGGCTGCTATATTGAGGATGGCTCAAAATGACATGGTTATTTTTGACGTGTTGATTAAACATAGCTCATAGGGTTCGCGTTAATATGTGCACATATTAACGTGTTTTAACGCTAAGGATAAGTACTTGCAATGACGCGATTATAATTTAAGATCAGGTTTTATTATTTTACCTCCAAGGAAACGTGTGACTTCAGCGCCTACTTACACTTCAATTTGTATTTTACGTCTTTCTGCTATTGGTGATGTATGCCATGCAGTAAGTGCGGTACAAGCTATTCAAAAAGCACACCCAAATGCCAAAATTACATGGGTTATAGGTAAGGTCGAGGCGATGCTGTTAGCTGACTTACCAGGCGTTGAGCTTGTTGTATTTGATAAAAAACAAGGTAAACCGGCACTGAAACAGTTAAAGCAAACCTTTAAAGGGCAGTGTTTTGACGTACTGCTTAATATGCAAGTGGCTTTAAGAGCAGGTTTTGTTGCTCGCTGTATTCCTGCCAAAGTTAAAATTGGTTTTGACTGGGCTCGTTCAAAAGAGCTACATAGTTTATTTATTAATAAACGCATTAAAGCCCAATCTCAGGCGCATGTTTTAGAGGGATTTAAAGGCTTTGCCCAAGCGATTGGTGTTGATGATTATGTCCCTGTATGGAATATGCCCTTTACCAACAAAGATCAAGCTAAAGCTGATGAGCTTCTAGGTGACGATTATTTATCAAATAAGCTATTTGTTATTTCGCCAGCAGCAAGTAAAGCACAGCGTAACTGGTTAGCCGAACGCTATGCTGCGCTTGCGGATTATGCACATACACAGGGGTTTAAAATAGTATTAACTGGTGGACCGACTGAACTGGAAATTAATTTAGCAAATAACATCATTAAACACTCTGATTCACCCATTCTGAACTTGGTGGGTAAAACAAAACTCAAAGAATTATTGTGCGTACTTAAGCGTGCAGACTTAGTACTGGCACCTGACACAGGCCCAGCTCATATGGCGGTGACTGTGGGCACACCGGTTATTGGCTTATATGCGCATTCAAACCCAGCGCGAACGGGGCCTTATTTATACCAAGACTACGTGGTTGAGGTTTACCATCAAAACTTAGTAAAGCAAACAGGTAAAATCGCCGAGCAATTGCCTTGGGGTACTCGTGTTAAAGGCGATGATTTAATGAGTCAAATAACCACCGATGCAGTAAAACAAATGTTTGATCATGTTGTTAAAAAAGAGTCACTGTTATGAATCAAGAAAACACTAACAAGGCGCTTTTTTTAGATCGAGATGGCGTAGTAAATGTTGACCATGGTTATGTGTTTAAAAGTGAAGAGTTTGAATTTATAGACGGTGTGTTTTCAACATGCAAAGCGTTTTATGATGCGGGCTATAAAATAATTATAGTGACTAATCAGTCAGGCATTGGCCGTGGTTATTATTCTGAGAGCGAATTTTTAGCGCTTAGCGAGTGGATGAAAGCGCAGTTTAGCGCTCATCAAATTGAAATTACGGACGTTTATTTTTGTCCTCATCATCCTAAAAACGCATTACCAGATTATTTAAAAGAGTGCGATTGCAGAAAACCAGCGCCTGGCATGTTACTTCAAGGAATAGAAGATCATCATATCAACCCTGCACTTAGTGTGATGGTGGGTGACAAATTAGGTGACATGCACGCTGCCATTAGCGCTAATGTACGTACCAAAGTACTGGTACGTTCAGGGCAAAAATTTGATGACAAAGCTGTAAATTTTGCTGACTATGTTTGTGACTCAATCAACGACCTTCCGGCTTTATTTGCTGATCTAACGTAGTACACACCTCAAGCCTGTAAACTGGCAGCTTTTCCTGCCAGTTAGGCAATTTGCGACGAATGACAAACAGTGCAATTTGGCGCTTAAACTTTTACAATACCCTCATTATAAATAGCAGCAACACGTCTGCTGTTTAACCCGTTCAACCAAATGGAGATCACAGATGAGAGCATCTGCTTTTTTTAGCCAATTACAACAGCAAATCGAAGACGTTAAAGCGGAAGGTTTGTACAAGAATGAACGTGTTATCACTTCGCAGCAGCAAGCTCAAATTGAAGTGGCATCAGGCGAAAAAGTTATTAATTTTTGTGCTAACAACTACTTAGGTTTAGCTAACAGCCCAGAGCTTATTAAAGCAGCGCAACAAGGCTTAGATGACCATGGGTTTGGTGTGGCGTCTGTGCGTTTCATTTGTGGTACACAAGATATTCATAAAACGCTCGAGAAAAAAATCAGTCAATTTTTAGAAACTGAAGACACCATTTTGTACTCATCATGTTTTGATGCCAATACGGGGTTGTTTGAAACCATATTAGGTGCAGACGATGCGATTATTTCTGATTCATTAAACCATGCTTCTATTATTGATGGCGTACGTTTATGTAAAGCAAAACGTTTCCGTTATGCAAATAACGATATGGCTGATTTAGAAAAGCAATTAATCGCAGCCGATGAAGCCGGTGCTAAAACTAAATTAATTGCAACCGATGGCGTATTCTCAATGGATGGCGTTATTTGTAACTTAGAAGCCGTATGCGACTTAGCTGATAAATACGATGCACTTGTTATGGTTGATGACTCACATGCAGTTGGTTTTGTTGGCGAAAACGGTAAAGGTACACCTGAATACTGCAACGTGCTTGATCGTGTTGATATTATTACTGGTACCTTAGGTAAAGCGCTTGGTGGAGCCTCTGGTGGTTATACCTCAGGTAAAAAAGAAATTGTTGAGTGGCTTCGTCAACGTTCACGTCCATACTTATTCTCAAATTCATTAGCGCCTTCAATTGTAACGGCGTCAATTAAAGTGTTAGAAATGCTTGAAAATGGCGGTGAGCTTCGCGCTAAGCTATGGTCAAATGCTAAATACTTCCGTGAGCAAATGGAAGCGGCTGGTTTTACCTGTGCAGGTAAAGATCATGCGATTATACCTGTGATGCTAGGAGACGCCAAAGTAGCGTCACTTATGGCTGATAAGTTATTGGCTGAAGGGATTTATGTAACCGGCTTTTCATTCCCTGTTGTACCAAAAGGGCAGGCGCGTATTCGTACCCAAATCTCTGCAGCGCACAGCAAAGAACAGCTTGATACAGCCATTGCAGCATTTACCCGTATTGGTAAAGAGATTGGTGTTATTTAATTTTCTTGTTAAATCGCGGCTGAAGTCGCGATTTTTTAATTGAGTGTGAATTATGAAAGCATTATCAAAGTTAAAAGCAGAGCCAGGCATTTGGATGACAGATGCACCAAAGCCTGAAGTGGGTCATAACGATCTGTTAATTAAGATTCGTAAAACGGCTATTTGTGGCACCGATGTGCATATTTATAAGTGGGATGAATGGGCACAAAACACCATACCGACGCCTATGGTGGTTGGCCACGAATACGTGGGTGAAGTAATTGACATGGGACAAGAAGTTCGCGGTTTCGAAGTTGGCGACCGCGTATCAGGTGAAGGTCATATAACCTGTGGCCATTGTCGTAACTGTCGTGCTGGGCGCGTTCACTTATGTCGTAATACAACAGGGGTCGGTGTAAACCGCGAAGGCGCATTTGCAGAGTATTTAGTGATACCTGCATTTAATGCGTTTAAAATCCCAGATAATATTAGCGATGAACTTGCCTCTATTTTTGACCCATTTGGCAATGCAGTACACACGGCTTTATCGTTCGATTTAGTCGGTGAAGATGTCTTGATCACCGGTGCTGGCCCAATTGGTATTATGGCTGCAGCTGTGGCTAAGCATGTGGGTGCACGCCATGTGGTTATTACTGATGTAAATGAATACCGCCTAGACTTAGCACGTAAAATGGGCGCAACGCGTGCTGTAAACGTCGCGAATGAAAAGCTTGAAGATGTTGCTAAAGAGCTGGGCATGACTGAAGGCTTTGATATTGGCCTAGAGATGTCAGGTGTACCAAGTGCATTTAATGCCATGCTAAATAACATGAATCATGGCGGCAAAATTGCCATGTTGGGAATTCCACCTTCAGATATGGCGGTCGATTGGAATCAAGTTATTTTTAAAGGCTTAGTGATCAAAGGTATTTACGGTCGTGAGATGTTTGAAACTTGGTACAAAATGGCCAGTTTGATTCAATCAGGGCTTGATTTAAAACCAATTATTACTCATCAGTATTCAATAGATGACTTCCAAGCTGGCTTTGATATGATGATTTCAGGCCAATCGGGTAAAGTAATTCTTAACTGGGATTAATTACCCCTTGTTAAGAGAATTAAAGGCGGCATTTGTCGCCTTTTTTGTAATTATAAGAGAGTACTATGGCATTTAAACATATATCAATCGCACAAACCCTTGAACTACTCGATAAAGAAGATGTAGTGATTGCTGATATTCGCGATCCTAATTCGTATCAAGCGGGTCATATTCCGGGTTCAGAGGCATTATCTAATGCGAATATTGCCCAATTTATGATGGAAAAGGAGTTTGACCAGCCGATTATTATTGTCTGTTATCACGGCATGAGTTCACAAGGTGCTGCCAGCTACTTAGTAGAGCAAGGCTTTGAAGATGTTTACAGCATGGATGGCGGTTTTACTGCGTGGGAAGCCGCTTACAAGGATAAAGTAGCACGATGATAGAGCTTGGTAGCCTAACTAATCCCCGCGCTGCACAGGGCTTTATAGATTACCTAAAAAGCCAAGGGCTTACAGGGCAAATTCGTACTGAGGATGGCCATACGCTTGTTATTAGTGTGGCACCTGAAGACTTTCATGCAGTGCAGCCTTTATGGAACGAATTTGCTAAAAACCCTAATCATGAGCGTTACCAACAAGCATCATGGCAAGTAGGTACTACGCAGTCACCGTTAAAGTATCAAGGGCAGTCACTTAATTTAGTCGCTCGTTTTAAAGCCTTAAGCTGGCTTAATCAAGGTGTTAGTATTCTCAGCATTATTGTTTATGTTGCCTTTTTATTTGGTGCGTTTGAGCCTATTTATATGGCGTTGCAGTTCAATCCTGCGTCACCACTTACCTGGTTAACACCTGCTATTGTGCATTTTAGCGCTATGCATATTGTGTTTAACTTAATCTGGTGGGTATCGCTGGGTGATAACATTGAAAAGCAATGCGGTAAGTCGAGTTTAATCGGGCTGTTTTTAGTTACCGCTTTAATAAGTAATTGGGCACAGTACTTAATGGTCGGTCCTAACTTTGGTGGGCTTAGCGGTGTTGTATATGGGTTGTTAGGCTTTTGTTGGATTTACAGCGCGCTTAACCCTAAACAGCCTGCACTGGTTACAACCGCAATTGTTGGTTTTATGCTGGTATGGTTAGTACTTGGTTTTGCAGATGTATTATTTGTTGGAATGGCTAATTGGGCACACTTAGGTGGGCTTGTTAGCGGTATGGCTTTTGCCTATACCGCTCAGCTTTTTAAAACAAAAAGCGCCTAATGATATAAATATTTAGTAAATAACAGGTCTCGGATTATTTCTTGGCCTGTCTCTTCCTTAAGTAAGCTTTTTAGTTTTTCTGCGCTTTTAAGGCGAATTTGCTCACGCCCTGTTAAAGACTTTATTTTATTTTCAGGCTCTTTTGATAATATCTCTACTAGCGCATCACGTAACAGAGGGGTGTGGTGTTCTACAATGGCAATATCGGATGTTTTGTTTAGCATTAAATCTACCGTGACGCGAACGTAACCCATTTTTTTACTTGATGGACCAATGTAATTGGTAATAATGTCTGGCTCAAACCCAAAATAACCCACAGTAGACTCAGCACGTGCTGATAAGCTAGTTAGGCTGACTAAAAGAATAAAAAGGCCTGTAAATACTGTTTTTTTCATTTCAAAAGCGTTTCCGTAAACTGGTTACAAATAGTTTATACTTATTAGTAAATAAGATACAGCAAGATGCTGTTATTTGTTGAGTTATGTAAAGGCACTCTGTACTCAAGTTTGGGATAGGCAATAGCGAGAGTCAAATGTTGATTAGCTTTTTATAATAACAGGGTGTGCTTGGTAGTGAGTAAATCGCGCTTTTTCAAATCTCTTAGCAATGTTATGATCTTGCTGATTTTTATCAAGTAGAGCTATTGTGATTACGTTTCCTCTTTCTTTATCTGCTGATTGGCAGAGTACTTCTCAAGTCTGTGGCTTATCTAGCGCTGAGCAAGAGTGGCTATTTGAACCGCGTTCTTTAACGGCTAAATTAAAAAGCCAGTCGCAGCGTTTTGCAGTAAAGGTGCTGAGCGAGCAAAAAGTTAACCTCTCGCAACCTCAGCAAGCTTTATTAAGTAATGAGGTGAACACCGTACTTAACCGTGAGGTTTTATTGTTGTGTGATGACAAACCGGTTGTATATGCTCAAAGCTGGTTGCCAATATCAAACAACAATACAAATAATCAGCTGCATAATATGGGTGAACGTCCGTTGGGTGATGTCATATTTCAAGACCCTGCGTTAAAGCGCGCTGATATTGAAATTGCTCGCTTTGATGATAACCACTCATTGCAATCACTGGTGAGCGAACTTAATTTACCCATACACATATTATTAGGGCGACGAAGCGTGTTCTCTTTGCATGACTACAAATTTTTAGTTTGTGAAGTTTTTTTACCAGGAGCCTATTTATACTCATGAAACTAGCCCCTTTATCGGTAAACCATGTACCGTATTACGTTCAGTTAATGCGAATAGATAAGCCCATAGGCACCTTATTATTACTTTGGCCAACTTATTGGGCGCTTTGGATAGCAAATGAAGGGATACCAAGCCTAACAAACTTCATTGTGTTTACCCTTGGGGTAATAGTTATGCGAAGCGCAGGATGCGTTATCAATGATTTTGCTGACAGAAAAATAGATGGCTCAGTAAAACGAACCTGTCAGCGCCCTTTAGCAACTGGGGCTGTGAGTAGTGGGGAAGCAGTTAGTTTGTTTTTGCTGCTGGTTAGTATCGCTTTTATTTTAGTAATAATGCTAAATACCAATACTATCTTGTTATCGTTTGGGGCGCTTGGGCTCGCGTTTTGTTATCCCTTTATGAAACGTTACACACAACTTCCACAGGTTGTATTAGGGGCTGCTTTTGGTTGGGCAATTCCTATGGCATTTATGGCATCAATAAACTCATTGCCTGTGCAAGCTTGGCTATTATTTGTCGCTAATATTTGCTGGACGGTGGCTTATGACACTATGTATGCCATGGTTGATAGAGATGATGATTTAAAAATAGGAGTAAAATCAACCGCTATTTTATTCGCCAGTTATGATCGCCACATTATAGCGCTACTTAACTTTAGCTTTTTTGCGCTGATGGTTTTAATTGGATTGATGAATCAAATAGGATTTAGTTTTTGGTTGGGATTATTTGTTGCAGCAATTTTACTGGTGTATCAACAGCGTTTGATTCATTTACGCCAGCGAGATAATTGTTTTAAAGCATTTTTAAATAATCATTACGTAGGACTGGCTATTTTTATTGGCTTATTATTTTCTTACCCCGTTTTTTCTTAACGGGGTGGGTCGATAATACCACTAATTGACGCATTTTTTCTGAACCAACCAGCAATCGAATAGCGGTTATCAAAAGCCGGAAGTACTTCATGCACAAAGCGTTCGCTTTCAAATAATACCAAAGTGCCTGCAGTGGGTTTTATAACCACTTCTATGTCTTTACTTTTTGGCTTGTAAATAACCAGCTCCCCGCCTTTCTTAGGAGAGTTTAAATACAATACGGTGGTAAAAACTCGATTTGAACGACCTTTGAACGCATCTACATGTTTTTTGTAAAAATCACCCTGCGTATACTTTGCATAGTGACATTCATAATCAAACAAGCCCATGAAAAAGTTACGATTAAGGGTAGTGCGAACAGCTTCCATTATTTGTTGATAGCTAAGCTGTGCATTTGAGCTGCCATCAAACCAGTAGGTTTTATCTTTACGAACGGAATCATCAATTTGTAAATTGTTTAATCGTCCAATACCGGCAAGGCTAAAGTGAGGATTTATTCTATAGCAATCAGCCATCAACTCGGATATTAAGTCACTATCAATGGCGTTTTCAATAATGGCATAGCCATGCGTTTCAATGTGCTCTAGGTAAATTTCAGCAGCTGTAAAGTTGTTCATTAACGCTAGTCATAATATAAGGGAGCGTTAGTGTAGTGAAAAAAAACTTTAATGCCACTAATTTATAGTTGTTATAAAACGCATGGAGTCATTTTTTATGCTCTTGAAACTTTCTTAATTAGCGAGAGTAGGTGGTCAACATGCTCACCTGCCTCTATCTGCTGGCTTGTTTGCACCACAAGTTGTTCATGGCTAATATCGTTATTCGTTTTAAGCTGGATTAAGTTATGGTTTTCTGCCACAGAGCTGGTGTGTTCAATACCTGCAATAGCAAAATGATCTGACTTTTCAAGTCCAGCCATTACCTGCTCAATACTACCTACTTTAATAGTTGAAACTTTATTTAACGAGTCTATTACTTCATTAAGCATTGATTGCACTTGTTTTGACTGCGAAAAACAACTGAACATTGGATAGCTTTCGAGCTCTTTTTTACTAATATCGCTTTTATTTGCTAAAGGGTGTTGTTTTGAACAAAATAAAATAAGTTGATCAGGTAATTGTATATCGCTACCAATGCTATTGACTATTTGCGAGCATACACTAATGTCAATTTCCCCTTGAAGCAGTTTTCTATGAAGCTCAGTTTTATTTTGCAGCTGCATTTCAATTTTAATATGCGGGTACTGACTCAAAAATTCGCCGCAGGTGATTGGTACTATGCTGCTGGTTGTTGTGGTGTAGCCAATCACTAATTTTTTTTCTTCTGTGCCATTAATTGATTGAAAAGCGCGATGCTTTATTTGTTCTAGCTCATTGAGCGTATTTTTAGCAAAGTCGAGGAAAAGTTCGCCTGCTTGAGTTAACTTAACCGAGCGAGTAGAGCGGGTAACTAGTTCGTAGCCAAGCTCCGTTTCAAGAGTTTGAATGCTACGGGTTAATGCAGATGTGCTAATTTGGGTTTGTTCAGCAGCTTGCCTAAAATGACGAAGTAGGCCAAGTGCTACAAACTGTTCTAATTGTTCAAATCTCACTATATAGTCCTTTTTTATAGGTAAGCTAGGGGAATTACAGATTTAATACTGACTTTATATCCCTACAGATCAGTTGAAATAAGGTTTTTAACCACTTATTAAGATTAACTTTCTTTTAATCGTATTTAAAGAGAATAGTTGCAAAATGTTGTTATACCTTTGGGTAATGTTAAGTAACTGTTGGGTTTTATCATTAGCCTAATTTGTGCAATTTTATAACAACATTACTAAAGTCTCGTTTGGTTAATTGCTGTTTTTACTTTTGGGATTAGGCTCAATAAAGTTTTTACTAACTCGGTTACTTAAAGGCTTATTTTCAATGTTTTGTAATTCAATTTCTATGGCATCACAAGAAATATGAATTTCAAATAATGAAGTAAGCAAAGATAAGCTCAAGCAGCTTAAACTAACACCAAATAAAATAATGCCCGTGGTATTAAATTCTATAAATAATGCAAACATAGATAACGTACATAATAAAAAAGAGGCCACTCCGTATACTTGCATGGTCCTTATTAGTTTTATTCGCTTTCTAAGATTAGTTATTTGCGCCACTACAACAGGACGAATAGACTCACCTTCACGGGCATTCAATTCTCGTATTAGTTGCGCAAGCACTAAAAATCGGTTTGTATAGGCAAGTAATAACAATGAGATGGCTGGAAAAAGTAAACCTGGGGTAGTTAGCGTCATAATGTGTCCTTAAATCATATTATTTGCTTTAGGTTACGCGGGCTTATCGTACACATAAAGTAAATGAGGTGGATATTGCAAAATACTAATAATAGCCAATCAAATGTAACATCATTTGATTGGGTGACGCTTTATAATGCAGAAAATAGTTTAGAGGCCAATATAATAAAAGGACTGATTCTTAATGCGGGAATTGAGTGCCAAATAAAAGGTGAAATACTGCAAGGCGCAATGGGCGAGATCCCATTTGAACAAACACAAGTAAGTGTGCAGGTTTATGCGATAAAAGAGCGCCATGCACGTGAAATATTGGTAAACTATCAGCAAGTAAAACAATCCGCTCCAGATTGGGTGTGCCCTAATTGTAATGAGCATAATGGATCAACATTTGATTTTTGTTGGTCATGTGGGACCTTAAAGAATGACAAAAGCGAATAATTTTCAGCGTATTAGAGAGTTAAATTATTTACAAAAAGCGGTATTGGCCAGTGCGTTAATAGAGCGTATGTTGCCTAATTATGGACTATTTAGTGAGGCTACCGGCTTTGGCGATGAGGTTATTTTACGCAATGCTTTAAATGTATGTTGGGAAAAAATACTCCTTCCTAAAAGTAAAATTGATTTAGAAAAGCAAGTTGAAAAAATAGAACCTAATGTTCCTGAACTTGCCGATTTTGATATGTTTGGTACCTATCCTGCAATCGATGCTGCCACCTCATTACTGAGTTTAATGCATGGCCTTTTAGCACAAGATGAGCAAGAGTTTGTTAATGTGAGTAAAATATCACAGGCCACCGTAGCTCGCTTTATTGAGTACCAAATGACGGTTGAAGGTGATGTTGCCGATAACAAAGCGGTGCGTGAACACCCACTGATGCAATACGAAATAGAGGTATTAGGTGAACTAATTGATTTTGTAGAAGCAATGGGGCGTATCACTGCTGAAAATGTGAAAGCATTGAAAAAGCATGTCCTTGCTGATGGCCAAACTAACATTGGTTTAGCACTTTAAGTTATTTGTTTTAAACACCTTGTTAGGTGGCAGGAGAATTAACAATGCGAATTTTAGGCATTGAATCATCATGCGATGAAACTGGTATTGCTATTTATGATGATGAAAAAGGGCTACTGGCTCATCAATTATATAGCCAAGTAAAAGTACATGCTGATTACGGTGGTGTGGTACCTGAGCTTGCATCTCGCGATCATGTACGTAAAACATTGCCGCTTATCGATGCGGCATTTGCACAAGCTGGCTGTGGACCTGAAGATTTAGACGGTATTGCTTATACGGCAGGGCCAGGTTTAGTAGGGGCTTTGTTAGTAGGTACCTCAATTGGTCGCTCTTTAGCGTATGGTTGGGATATTCCTGCGGTGGCAGTGCATCACATGGAAGGGCATTTATTAGCGCCAATGCTTGAGGAAAACGTTCCCGAATTTCCATTTATTGCTTTACTCGTATCTGGCGGTCATACCATGATGGTAAAGGTTGCGGGCATTGGCCAATACGAAGTATTGGGTGAGTCGGTAGATGACGCTGCAGGTGAAGCATTTGATAAAACGGCTAAATTACTTGGGCTTGATTACCCTGGCGGTCCTCGTTTAGCTAAAATGGCTGAGCAAGGCGTTGCCAAACGATTTGTTTTTCCGCGCCCGATGACAGATAAGCCTGGTCTTGATTTTAGCTTTAGTGGCCTAAAAACCGCCGCTTCGATTGCTATTCGTGAAAATGATAGTGACGAGCAAACTAAAGCAGATATTGCCCATGCATTTCAAACAGCCGTTATAGATACTTTAGTGATTAAGTGTAAGCGAGCACTAAAACAAACGGGTATTAAACGTTTAGTAATAGCCGGTGGTGTAAGTGCTAATACGCAACTACGTTTGCAACTAGAGCGTGTGATGCAAGGTATGAAGGGCGAAGTGTATTACCCACGCACTGAGTTTTGTACCGACAATGGCGCAATGATAGCGTATGCCGGTATGCAGCGTTTAAAAGCGGGGCAGTTTGCTACGCTTGATATGAAAACTAAACCGCGCTGGCCAATCGATAGCCTAGAAGCAATATAGTTAACCAGAACCTAGGTTAGTTATTACTTCTTATCATTTGTAGGGGCTTGTTTAGTCCCTACTTTTGGTTCTTCACCCTTAAATAAACGCACAATATTAGTGCGATGCCTAATAATGATCAGTAGCGTAATAAAGGTCACGGGTAAGGTATATAACGGCTTTATCCACCATGTATATAAAGGTGCTAGCGTTACAGCTACTAACGCTGCAAGGGATGAGTAGCGGGTAATCGCGACAATAATCAGCCAAGTACCAATCAATAACCCACCTAAAGAGAGTCCTATCGGCAGTAACGAGCCAAATGCTGTTGCGACCGCTTTACCCCCTTTAAAACTAAAAAATAATGGGTACATGTGCCCTAAACATGCTGCAACCGCAATTAAACCAAGCTCTAGCGGCTCAAGTTTTAAAAAGTAAGCGCCCCAAACAGGGATAGTGCCCTTTAAAATATCAAATATTAAAACTAAGCATGCGGGGAGAGCGCCGCCTAAACGGTAGACATTGGTTGCTCCTGGGTTATTGGAGCCATTTGTGCGTGGATCGGGAAGTTTGAATAGCCGCGACACTAAAATGGCCGATGAAATCGAGCCGAGCAAATAGGCTAATACAAACATTAAAATGACTAACACGCGCTTCCTTATTTTTTAATCATTACTTTTAAGCTATTATTGGCGTCAAAATTTACGGGCTTCTTAAATTACTCGCAATTTTGTAACTATTCTATTGTAGAAGTAATTTTAGTATATTTAAACACTGATTAAAGTATATACAGTATTAATTTGATTGATACAATATGTAATTAACTCAGTGACTTGTTACAGTCATTTGGAGTATCAATGGACAAGGTATTTATATCACAATTGCATGTCGAAACGATTATCGGGGTGTATGATTTTGAAAAGAAAAGTAAACAAAGCCTGTACTTTGATATTGAGATGCTAAGCGACATTGAGCCCGCAGCACAAAACGACGATATTAACTTGGCACTGGATTACGCTAAGGTGAGTGAGCGTGTTATCGAGCACAGCACTGCTAAACCAGTCGAGCTTTTAGAAACGCTGGTAGAGCAATTAGCGCAAATTATCTTAACCGAATTTAATACTCCTCAAGTAACAATAAAAGTTAGCAAGCCTGCTGCAGTTCCACAAGCGCAAACAGTGGGTGTAGAGATTACGCGCATTAAGGCTACGGCTTAAATGGCGCAGATATTTATTAGCCTAGGGTCAAACATTAATAAAGCTGAGCATATTCGGCGTGCTCTAGTGGCGTTAAATCAGCACTTTGAAAACACACATCACTCATCAGTATTTGAAAGTGAAGCTGTGGGTTTTGCCGGTAATAACTTTTATAACTCAGTGCTTGCCGCCACCACTAACATGGCGCTGGTTGATGTGTGCGCGTTATTAAAACAAATTGAACGCGACAATGGCCGCCAAGCAAATGATAAAAAATTTAGCCCACGTACTTTGGATCTCGACTTACTCTTTTATGATGATGTGATTTGCGAGAGCCCAGCACAATTACCGCGTGACGAAATTACTAAAAACGCCTTTGTTTTACAGCCTTTAGCTGAGGTGGCCCCTGATTTTTATCATCCGGTAGCAAAACAAACGATTGCCCAAATATGGAATGCATATAACAACCCTCAACAAAAACTATGGAAGGTGGAGTTTTCTAACCCATGAGTATTATAGAAATAATTGTTTTAGCCCTAATTCAGGGATTTACTGAGTTTTTACCTATATCGAGTTCTGCACACTTAATTTTACCGTCGCAAATTTTAGGCTGGGAAGATCAAGGCTTGGCATTTGATGTTGCCGTTCATGTAGGAACGTTAATAGCTGTTGTTATTTATTTTCGTAAAGAAGTGGCCGATATACTCGGTGCTTGGTTTAAATCGTTTGGTGCACAAGGTACAACAGATGACAGCAAACTAGGCTGGTGGATAATTTTAGGTACTGTGCCTGCCGCTATTTTAGGGCTATTGCTAAAAGATTTTGTTGAACTGTATTTGCGCAGTGCATGGGTGATTGCAACCACAACAATCGTATTTGGCTTGTTGTTGTGGTTCGCCGATGCTAAAGGTAAGCAAATAAAAACAATTTATCAGCTAAACTGGAAAACGGCCCTCATTATTGGCTTTGCACAGGCCGTTGCAATGATCCCTGGCACTTCACGTTCAGGTATTACCATGACAGCGGGTTTAATGTTAGGTATGAACAAGCAAAGTGCAGCGCGCTTTTCGTTTTTATTAGCTATTCCAATCATTTCAATGATGGGTCTTTATTATACTGCAGAGCTTGCCCTTGGCGATCATATCGTAGATTGGACGGCATTATTGTTAGGTGTAGTGCTGTCGTTTTTATCAGCTTATGCTTGTATTTTTATGTTTTTAAAAGTGATTGAGCGAATGGGAATGCTACCATTTGTTATTTATCGTTTATTATTAGGTGTCGGTTTAATATTCTTTTTAATGCTATAAGCCATTAATCTTCAGGAAAGCCTCCCACTTTGGGAGGCTTTTTTATTTGCGCCAAGGGTTAATGGTAACTTAAGCTAAATTTTGGCATTATAGCGCCATTAAATTTTGCCCTAGAGCAAACTCCGCGCAGGATGAAAGGATAGTAAATGCATATACATATTTTGGGTATTTGTGGCACATTTATGGGTGGTATTGCCGCTATAGCAAAATCATTGGGTCACCACGTTACTGGGTCAGATCAAAACGTTTACCCACCAATGAGTACTCAGCTACAAGAACTGGGTATTGAACTAACACAGGGCTATGACGTATCTCAACTAGAGCCAGCTCCAGATATCGTTGTTATTGGTAATGCTATGAGCCGTGGTAACCCGTGTGTTGAATATGTACTCGATAAGAGCCTGCCTTATACTTCAGGACCTGAGTGGCTAAAACATAACTTACTACAAGATTCGTGGGTGCTGGCTGTGGCAGGAACTCATGGTAAAACAACCACCGCCAGTATGTTGGCGTGGATACTTGAATATGCGGGTTTAAAGCCTGGCTTTTTAATTGGCGGAATTGTACAAAATTTTGGTCTTTCTGCGCGAGTTGGGCAAACGCCATTTTTTGTTATAGAAGCCGATGAGTACGACACGGCCTTTTTTGATAAACGCAGTAAATTTGTTCATTATTTACCTCGAACACTTATTTTAAATAATCTTGAATTTGATCATGCTGATATTTTTGAAGATTTAAACGCAATTAAAAAACAATTTCACCATTTGATTCGTACACTACCGCAAAGCGGCAAAGTATTGTGGCCAAAAGATGATGAGGCTCTGAGCGATGTTATAGCAAAAGGGCTGTGGAGCGAGAGCGAAACATTAGGCAATGATTGGGATTATCAGCTACTTAAAGCGGATGGTTCTCAATTTAATGTGTTATTAAACACGCAGCTGCAAGGTGTAGTTAACTGGCAGGCAATTGGTGAGCATAACGTTAAAAATGCCATGATGGCCATTGCAGCAGCGCGCCATGTAGGAATTGCTATTGAGCACAGTATTGCGGCTTTAGGCGAATTTATCAGCCCAAAAAGGCGTATGGAGCTTAAAGCGGATATAAATAACATTAAAGTGTATGATGATTTTGCCCATCATCCTACCGCGATACAAACAACGCTTGCGGGGCTGCGCGCCAAAGTGGGCAATGACAAAATTATTGCGGTTTTAGAGCCGCGTTCTAACACCATGAAAATGGGAGTTCATCAATTTACATTGCTAGATTCATTACGCGATGCGGATGAGGTGCTACTGTTTGAACCAGAAAACTTAAGCTGGTCGCTCAAGGAGCAAGCAGAAAAAGCCGGTATGCAGTGTTTTGATTCTACAATAGCCATTATCGAAACAGTGCTTGAAAGTATTGAGCCAAATCAACATGTTTTAATTATGAGTAATGGTGGTTTTAATGGCCTTCATCAACAACTTGTTGATGGCTTGGCCAATAAATACAGCGGAGAATAATGTGCAATTTAAAGATAAAATCACCTTAGCATTTAGTGGTGCATCAGGCGCGCCTTACGGACTAAGGTTATTAGAGGTGTTGCTTGAGCAGCAGTTTCAAGTGTATGTGCTTATTTCAAGTGCCGCGCGGGTAGTCTTTGATACCGAGTCCAATATAAAGTTATCAGCAAATGAAGACAAGGCCACAGAGCAATTAAGCCTGTTATATAACGCAAAACCTGGGCAGTTAAAGGTATTTGGTAAAGATAATTGGTTTAGTCCGGTAGCTTCGGGCTCTGCAGCGCCGAAAAAAATGGTAGTATGTCCATGTAGCGCAGGCTCTGTGTCTGCCATTGCAGTCGGCGCATCAGATAATTTATTAGAGCGCGCCGCCGATGTGGTAATAAAGGAGCGAGGCCAGCTTATTTTAGTGCCACGCGAAACGCCATTTAGCGAAATTCATTTAGAAAACATGCTTAAATTATCGCGTTTAGGTGTAACAATTATGCCTGCAGCACCTGGGTTTTATCATCAACCGCAAAGCATAGAAGACTTGGTTGACTTTATGGTGGCGCGAATTTTAGATCATTTAAATATTGAACATAATCTCACAAAGCGTTGGGGTTATGGTGAGGGTAAGAAATGAATAAGCAAAATATTGCTTTAAATATTGAAGGCCTTACCAAGGTTTACAAAAATGGGGTAGAGGCAGTAAAAGGGGTTGATTTACAAGTTCACGAAGGTGACTTTTTTGCATTACTGGGCCCGAATGGGGCGGGTAAATCAACCACTATTGGGGTAATTTCTTCACTGGTTAATAAGACCAAAGGCAAAGTTGAAGTATTTGGTCACGATATTGATACCGACCTTGAAGCGGCTAAAGCGAATTTAGGCCTAGTACCACAAGAGTTTAACTTTAGTCAGTTTGAAACGCTGAGCCAAATACTCGTTAATCAAGCAGGTTACTACGGTGTACCGCGCGGCGAAGCACATAAACGTGCAGATAAATACTTAGCGCAGCTTGGATTAATCGAGAAAAAAGATAAGCAAGCGCGTACCTTATCTGGTGGTATGAAACGCCGTTTAATGATTGCACGTGCCTTAATGCATGAGCCCAAATTACTTATTTTAGATGAGCCGACAGCGGGGGTTGATATAGAGCTTCGCCGTTCAATGTGGGACTTTTTAAGGCAAATTAACGAACAAGGTGTGACCATTATTTTAACAACCCACTACCTTGAAGAAGCTGAACTGCTTTGTAAAAACATCGCCATTATTGATACCGGGCGAATTGTTGAAAACACCACGATTAAAGCCCTGCTTGCTAAATTAGACAAAGAAACCTTTGTATTGGATTTAAAACAACCGTCTAAACCCGTAACGCTAGATGGATACAAATTTACTATGGGGGATGACCACACCATTGAAGTTGAAGTGGCTAAATCTCAAGGATTAAACGCGGTGTTTACAGCATTGACTGAACAAGGTAATACCGTGCTGAGTATGCGAAACAAAGCGAATCGATTAGAAGAATTATTTGTAGGTTTATTAGAGCAAGGGCGGGGCGAATAAATGTTTAAATATGGCGTAGCCTTAAAAAGTATTTGGATTAAAGAGTGCATTCGCTTTTTGCGTATTTGGGTGCAAACCTTAGTACCGCCAGCGATCACGATGAGTTTATATTTTGTTATTTTTGGTAACCTAATTGGCTCGCGTATTGGTGACATGGGCGGTTTTAGCTATATGGAGTTTATTGTCCCTGGCCTTATTATGATGTCAGTTATAACTAACTCTTATTCAAATGTTGCTTCTAGCTTTTACTCAACTAAGTTTCAAAAAAGTATTGAAGAGTTATTAGTTGCACCTGTGCCTAATTACATCATTGTACTGGGTTATATGGGCGGAGGTATGACCCGTGGCATTATGGTTGGTTTTATCGTAACGTGCGTTTCTTTATTTTTTGTAGATATACAAATACATAATATTTTTGTGATTATAGCCACTGTTATTCTCACCTCGGCGGTGTTTGCCTTGGGTGGATTAATTAACGCTATTTATGCAAACAGCTTTGATGACATAAGTATTATTCCGACCTTTATTTTAACGCCGTTGACCTATTTAGGCGGGGTGTTTTATTCAATCACTTTACTGCCTGATTTTTGGCAAATGGTGTCGCAAATAAACCCAATTATTTATATGGTTAACGCATTTAGATATGGGTTTTTAGGTGTTTCGGATGTAGATTTATCGGTCGCAATGGGTGTGTTGTTGGTGTTTATCAGCGTCCTATTTACTTTAGCACTGACGCTAATTAAAAAAGGTGTGGGGCTAAGACACTAATGAGCGATGCAAATTCACGTAGTATTGTATCTAATCAAGCGGGACTTCATGAAAAGCTTGATGAAATAGTTAATAAACACTTACAGGCTGAGTTTAAAAAGCCAATTGCAACGCATACGCAAACCGCATTTGATGAAGTTAATGCTAAAGTGCAAGCCTTTAATGGGCCGCTTATTTTAGACTCCTGTTGTGGGGTCGGAGAGAGCACCGCTAATTTAGCAAAACGTCATCCTGAAGCGTTAGTCATAGGTATTGATAAGTCATCTCATCGACTTGATAAGCATGATGTTGAGTATAAACAAACTGAGAGTGGTCAATACATTTTGGTGCAAGCTGACTTAAATGATTTTTGGCGTTTAGCTGTCGCTGCTAATTGGCGGCCTACTCATCATTATTTGCTATATCCAAACCCGTGGCCTAAGTCTAAGCACATTCAGCGGCGCTGGCATGGGGCTGCTATCTTCCCCTTTATTGTTAAATTAGGTGGTTTGCTTGAAGTGCGCAGTAACTGGGATATCTATGTTAAAGAGTTTGCCAGAGCGCTCGAGTTAGCTGGGTATCCTTGTCAAACCGCGTTGTTTGAATCAGACGAAGCAATTACTCCTTTTGAGCGTAAGTACTGGGCCAGTGGTCAGCAAAGCCACCGACTAGCCATTAATATTAATAACTAATTCATTGCTTTTTTAAACTCAGTAACATGTGGCGTTGGTTTGCCAAGGAAACTACCTTGCATCAGCGTCACATTTAGTTGGCTGAGTAACTCTGCAACCGTATTACTTTCTACCGCTTCAACAACCAATTCAAGTTCAAGCTGCTGGGCTATATCAGTGATGTAGGATATAAATAGCGACGTATTTGCATCATTTAATAGCTGCTTTGTGATTGCTCCATCGAGTTTTATACCATCAACCTCCACTTTTAAAGTATTAAGAGTATTGATAAACTCATTACCCCAGCAGTGCATCACCACCTTTGCCCCCTTACTTTTTACCATTGCGATAAATGACTTTATTTCATAGTAATGTGAAATAACCTGCGACTCTAAAATTGAAATAGTAATGTTTTCAGGATTAGGGTAGCGATGAAGCTCATACGCAATATGATCATAAATAGTGGGATCTGCAATGTTTTCAGCGCACAGAGTTAACTCCCAACAAATTGCTGATTTACGAAAACGTGAAACACATTGAGTAAACAGGGCATGGGTTAACATGCCATTCATACGCAGTCTATTTAGTGCATTTGCAAAGGTATCAGGGGTTAAAATCTCCCCTTGTGAAGTGACTATTCTCGGTGAACAATCATACCTAATAACTTCATCGGTATGAGTATTTATAACCGGCTGAAAGTAAGGAACAACACGATGAGCATCAAATGCTTCACGAATTTCTTTTGCTATTTCAACATTATATAAATATAGAGATTTAGCGTCGTTAATTGCCTCACAGTAGTTAACTATACTCTGATCGCCCTGCTTAGATTGCAGTAACGCAATATGAGCATTCTTAAGCAGTAATGACTTATTGCCTCTAGCTACACCAGCGTTAAGTGTAATATAAATAAAAGGCTGATTTAAAAACGGTATATTTTTATTATGCGATTGTATGATGCTATATAGCTCATCAAAGGGAGTTTCTTTATCAGTCAAAATAGCGAGTTTATTAGTTGCAATACGATAAATACGTGCGTGCAAACGGGCTTGCTGCTTAAAGTGAGTGAGCAGCTTTTTCATCACTTCATCGGCTGTTTTTGTGCCAAAAAAACGGCTGATATTATCAATTTCGTTCACTAAAATAATCGCAATTTGTAAATGATGTTCATTGCTTTTTTTTAGCCGTTTTTCTAAGGCAATATGATTTTCGAATCCGCTTGCATGGTCGCTCATTAATGAACGACGTACTCCATAGTAATAAAGAGTATAAACTATTAATAAAATAATAATTACGCAGCAAAAATGAAACATAGATTGATATAAGTCTGTTTTTAACGCATTGCTAATTTTATCAACGCTAATATCTGCAGCTGTAATATAGGTTCTGCCATTTTTTGCCAGATGAGGAATATATACTGTTTTAGAATGGCCGCGATGCGCTGTTGAGGTTTCAAAAATAGGGGCCGTTGATAAAAATGCAGCCATAGTTATTGGCGTGGCTTCGGGATAAAGATCTAAAAACTGAGTAACTTTACCGTTATTTTGATCATCTTGAGTGTAGCTAGAGGCAGTAAAATAAACATTTTCATCAATCAGTACCATTGAATATAAATAATCTATATTTAAATCATTGGCCAATGCCGAAAGCTGGTCGGCTTTATTTTGATAGCTTGAAAAGCTAATTTCTTGCGCTACTTTATCGTGATAATCACTACCTAAAATGTACTTTACGCTGGTGGCTGCATTTAATAAACGATTATCAATGCTGCGTATCACATCATTATTGATGGCAGTGTAGGTGTAGTAACTGTAGATTATTAAGCTGACTAAAAAAAAGACGGTACCGAGCGCCAACCGAGTTAATTTTAGATTTCCTTTTAGCATGTAACATCCTTATTTTTTGTTAGATTTATTATACTTAAAAATTATAAATGCCCAATATTTTAATTACCCTTTGTACTAAATATAAAAAATAGTGAAATGTTATCTATTTTGTATTGTCTTTTATGGCTTAAAGCGAGACATTTTTGTCATATTGCAGTAAAGTTAGCGCAATTTTTTAGAAATGCCGTTGCTTAAAAACACCTTAAATTAGCGTGTTTTACAAACTAACAGGTGTTTTAGTCACACACTAGGTATGAAGATGGATCAAAAGCGTTGTGCCGTCGCCTCTAAAGAAAGCCTCAAACGGATATTTACCGTTCCAGAGGCCCCTGACTCAACTTTGAGCAAAATAGAGCTTGAAATTTCGAGTAATTTAGCAGGTTTCTTAAACGAAAATATCGCGGCAATTGAAAAACCATTACATGAAATAGAAAAAGATTTTCAATCGGCGGCTATCCCTGAAGAGCCAACGTTTGTGTCTTGCTATGCCCAAGATATTATGGAACAGCTGGTTGCTCATTCTGTACATACCGCAGCGCCAAGCTTTATTGGTCACATGACATCTGCTCTGCCACATTTTTTACTGCCGTTATCGAAATTAATGGTCGGGCTAAATCAAAACCTTGTAAAAATAGAAACCTCAAAAGCGTTTACCCCATTAGAGCGTCAAGTTTTAGGAATGATGCATCATTTAGCTTATGGACAAAATGATGGCTTTTATTCTAAATGGATGCACAGTGCAAAAACCTCTTTAGGAGCATTTTGCTCTGGTGGCACAGTAGCTAACATTACAGCACTTTGGATTGCCCGCAACCGCTTATTGAAAGCGGATGGCAACTTTAAAGGCATTGCTGCACAAGGTTTAGTGGCGGGAATGCTTCATTATGGTTACAAAGGACTGGCGGTTTTAATCTCTGAGCGAGGTCATTACTCATTAGGCAAATCGGTTGATTTATTAGGTATTGGCCGTGAGAATTTAATTGGTATTAAAACATCGGCTGATAATAAAGTTGATGTAGATGCTATGCGAGAAAAAGCGCTAGAGCTTGAAGCGCAAGGCATTAAAGTGATGGCAATTATTGGTGTAGCCGGAACGACTGAAACTGGTAATATCGATCCACTTGAAGACATGGCTAATTTAGCACAAGAGATTAATTGCCACTTTCATGTTGATGCGGCGTGGGGCGGAGCTACTTTACTTTCTAATACCCATAGGCACCTTTTAAAAGGTATTGAGCATGCAGATTCAATCACCATTGATGCGCATAAACAAATGTATGTACCGATGGGAGCAGGTTTGGTGCTGTTTAAAGACCCTGCTGCAACTGATGCCATAGAGCATCATGCTGAATATATTTTACGTAAAGGCTCTAAAGATTTAGGCAGCCATACCCTTGAGGGGAGCCGCCCTGGTATGGCGATGTTAGTGCATGCTTGCTTACGTGTTATTGGTCGTAAAGGCTATGAAATGCTTATCGATCGCAGTATTAAAAAAGCACGTTACTTTGCTGGTTTGATAAAAGCAGATGAAGACTTTGAATTAATATCAGAACCCGAACTGTGTTTATTAACTTATCGTTATGTTCCTAAGCAAATTAAAAATGCGATAGCACAGGCCGATGCACAGACCCGTTTAGATATTTTTGCCGCGCTTAATCGCTTTACTGCTAGCATGCAAAAACGACAACGTGAATCGGGTCGCTCGTTTGTATCGCGTACACGTTTAACGCCAGTTCAATATGATAACCAACCAACCGTGGTATTTAGAGTGGTGCTTGCGAATCCGCTTACATCAGGTGCAATATTAAAAGAGATATTAGAAGAGCAGAAAGAACTAGCTCAAACCGACCCTGTATTTAAAAAGTATTTACGAAAATATATGTAACCATAAATGCTATAAAAAAGACGCTTAATAGCGTCTTTTTTGTTACTGATTAAAAGCAACTCGCCTTTATGAGGTTGCTGATAATTTGTTGCGAAGGCTTTATTTTTTCCATCGCTAAATATTCATCGGGCTGATGCGCTTGGTTAATTGAACCCGGACCCATGACGATGGTTTCACAACCCAGTTGTTGTATAAATGGTGCCTCAGTACAGTAATTAACAGCCACTGCTTTTTGCCCTGCTATATTTTCGGCTAGTTTAACTAACGCGCTGTCTGTGCTTCCTGTAAATGCTGGAATTGGCTCATGTAAATCAATCACACTGACCGAATTAGGGTATTGCTGATTTATATCGTAGGTTGCATCAAGCAGCAATGCTTGTAGCTCTTGTACACTTAAGCCAGGAAGAGGGCGCATATCAATGTGCATTTCACAGCAACCGCAAATCCGATTTGCATTATCGCCCCCATGAATATTACCTAAATTGAGCGTTGGGTGAGGAATTTCAAAGTGATTTATTGAATATTTATTCTTAAGTTGTTCTTTTAAGATTAGCAATTTTGTAATCACTTTATGCATCACTTCGATGGCGTTAAGACCCCGTTCGGGATCTGAGCTATGTCCTGAACGGCCGACAACTCTTATTGCTGTACTCATATGGCCTTTATGAGTAAATACTGGCGTCATATCAGTAGGTTCACCAATAATACAGCGACTTGGCTTTAAATTTGGGTGCTTACAGATTTGTTGTGCGCCAGCCATAGTGGTTTCTTCGTCTGCGGTGGCTAATATTAAAATTGGTTGTGTTTGTTGCTTTTCATCAAGCTCACTAATAGCCTGCAGTACAAAAGCAAAAAAACCTTTCATATCAATGCTACCTAAGCCAAATAGTTTGTTATCTCGCTCAGTTAATTTAAATGGGTTGTGATTCCAACGACTATCATCAAATGGCACTGTATCAGTGTGGCCTGCTAGCATTAAACCGCCGTCGCCTTGACCGCGTTTTGCTAATAAGTTGTAGCGACCTTTGTTGCCTTCTAACTCTATTATTTCACAGTTAAAACCTAAGCTTTCACACCATTGCGCTAGCAATTCAATGACACTTTTATTACTCATGCATAAATGATCTTCAATGGCACTGATAGAGGGGGCAGCAATCAATTGCTGGTACATCGAAATAAATGACGGCAGAGACATAAAAAATTCCAAAATAAGTATTCATTTTAATTGCATAACAATATAAAAGTATTTACTATGAATATCAATTCACTTTTTAAGCATAAATATATTAAAGTTACGCCATGAAAATAATACGACGATAGTTATCACTCATAAATTTAATCTGTTTGGCTGGGTTAGACCCTAGTGTAAACAAACAACATGGAATGTGGTCACTAATTTTAGATAAAGAGTAAATAATGAACGTAGTAATTATAGGTGCCAGCGGTTACAGCGGCGCAGAACTGGCTAGCTTAGTAGCAAAACATCCAACGCTTTCACTAACTGGCTGTTATGTATCAGCGCAAAGTTTAGATAGACATAAGTTGCTTAGTGAATTGTATCCTGAGCATTTAGGGTTACTTGATTTACCTTTGCAGCCACTAAATGAACATGCACTTGCTGATATCACTCATTCAGCAGATTACGTTTGTCTGTGCACCGATCATAAAGTAAGTGTGGATTTAGCGCCTCAGTTTTTAGCGATGGGCAAAAAGGTATTTGACCTTTCCGGTGGCTATCGTCTTGCAAGTAATGATGATTACGTTACTTATTATGGCTTTGAACACCAACATCCAGAACTACTTAATCAAGCGGCTTATGGTCTTGCTGAATGGAATAGTAAAGTCATTACTGATGCTCAGTTAATTGCTGTTGCTGGCTGCTATCCAACGGCTGCATTAAATGCATTAAAGCCTCTTCAACAAGCGTGCTTGTTGAGTGATGAAAAAATTATTATTAATGCGGTTTCTGGCGTAACTGGCGCAGGGCGAAAAGCCAGCATCGGTACGCATTTTTGTGAGGTATCACTTGCACCCTATGGTTTGTTTAATCACCGTCACGGGCCTGAAATACAACAGCACCTAGGTCATGAGGTGTTATTTACTCCTCATTTAGGTAATTTCCCGCGCGGTATTTTAGAAACTATTTATGTGCAATTAAAGCCGGGTGTGACCAGTGAGCAAGTAGCTAAAGCTTATCAAGTATTGGCTGATGAGCCATTAATTCGTTTGCTTGGCAGCAAAATCCCTTCGATTAAAGGGGTGGCCAAACAACCTTATGTAGATATTGCGTGGCAGCAGCAAGGCTCACAGTTAATAGTAATGGCAGCAATTGACAACTTATTAAAAGGGGCAGCTGGTCAGGCTTTGCAATGTATTAATTTATCAATGGGGCTTCCCCACACTACAGGTCTAATAGGAGCGTTTAGATGAGCAGTAAAACGTGGGTTATTAAACTCGGTGGTGCAGTACTCAATACTGAAAATGCCGCTAAAGCATTATTTGAAATACTCAACGAGCAAGATGATGCTCAGTTTGTGATTGTGCATGGTGGTGGCTCATTAGTTGATAGCTGGTTAAAAGAGGCTGGTTTTGCCAGTGCTAAACACCAAGGTTTACGTATTAGCCCTAAAGAACAGATGCCTTATATTGTTGGAGCCCTTGCGGGTGCGGCAAACAAACAACTCATGGCGCAAGCAATTAGTGTTGGTCATAAGCCGGTGGGGTTAAGTTTATATGAAGCAGGGATCACCGCCTCGCAAAAATTAAAAGCATTGGGTCAAGTAGGTCAATGTCACAACAATGCTGATTCTATTATTAATGATTTACTCAGTGCTGGCCGGTTACCAATCATCAGTTCTATCGGCTTTGATGAGCAGGGCTTGTTATACAACGTTAATGCCGATGAAGCAGCCGCCGCAATGGCAAATAATTTAAATGCAGAACTTATTTTTATGACGGACGTAGAGGCGGTACTTGATGCCAATAAGCAGCCTTTACATCAACTTGACACAAAACACATTGATACTTTAATTGCAGAGGGAGTAATTTTGGGCGGGATGGAGGTCAAAGTTAAGACCAGTCTTCACGCTGCCCAACATTTACGACGAGGTGTGTACATTTCCAGCTGGCAAAAGCCAGAAAACTTAACTGCTTTGCTGCAAGGCGAGCATGTCGGAACTAAAGTAACACCATAGGTTGAACATGTTTAAAGATTTTTTAACGGGTCTAGAATTAGACCAACAAGGCGCACTAAATTTATTAAAGTTAGCGCAAGATATTAAAGAAAGCCCAAGTAAATATAGCCAAGTGCTAGCTGGTAAGTCAGTGGTTACTTTGTTTGAAAAGCAAAGTTTACGTACTCGCCTTTCATTTGATATTGGTATAAACCGTTTAGGGGGCCATGCGGTTTACCTTGACCAACAAAATGGTGCAATGGGCGCCCGCGAATCAATAAAAGATTTTGCCTTAAATATTTCGACTTGGGCAGACGGGATTGTTGCGCGGGTTAATCAGCACAGTACGTTAACGACACTCGGTGAGTATTCATCCGTTCCTGTGATTAACAGTTTGTGTGATTTATATCACCCATGCCAAGCATTAGCTGATTTTTTAACGCTACAAGAAGTACATGGTGATGTTAGCCAGTTAAAGCTTGCCTACCTAGGTGAGGGCAATAATGTAACGCACTCATTAATGCTATTAGCCGCTACTTTAGGAACAGACTTTGTCGCTGTAACACCAAAAGGCAGCTCACCTGATTCGCAAGTACTTAAAAAAGCAGAGCAAATAGCAGCGATGAATGGCGCTTCTGTAATGGTAAGTGACAGGGTTGAGGCTGCAGTAGGCGCTAATGTTGTTTACGCCGATACCTGGGTATCAATGGGGGATACAACTCCTCTTGAGCAAGTAAAAGAAAAATACATGCCTTATCAATTAAACCAGGCATTGTTAGAAAAAACCGGTGCAACTACGGTATTACATTGCCAACCGGCACACCGTGAGTTTGAAATTACTTCTGAGGTAATGGATGGCCCTGCATCAAAAATTATACAGCAAGCAGAAAACCGCATGCATGCGCAAAATGCGCTACTAGTTACATTGTTAAATCCAAATTTTGTTAAGGAACACCTATGAGTTCAATTAAAAAAGTCGTTTTAGCCTATTCTGGTGGTCTTGATACATCGGCTATCGTGCCATGGTTAAAAGAGAACTACGGCTGTGAAGTTATTGCCTTTGTTGCCGATGTTGGCCAAGGAGCTGAAGAACTTGAAGGCGTAGAAGCTAAAGCTATAGCGTCTGGTGCATCTGAGTGTTACGTGGTTGATTTAAAAGATGAGATGGTAAGCGATTATATTTACCCAACGCTTAAAACGGGTTCTATATATGAAGGGACTTATTTACTTGGTACTTCTATGGCGCGTCCAATCATTGCTAAAGCGCAAGTTGAAATTGCACGTAAAGTAGGTGCCGATGCACTTTCTCATGGCTGTACGGGTAAAGGTAACGACCAAGTACGTTTTGAGTCATGTTTTGCCGCACTCGCACCTGATTTAAAAGTGATTGCGCCATGGCGTGAGTGGGATTTATCAAGCCGTGAATCATTGCTTGATTACCTAGCTGAACGTGACATTCCATGTTCTGCGTCAGCAACTAAAATTTACAGTCGTGATGCTAACGCATGGCATATTTCTCACGAAGGCGGTGAACTTGAAGACCCTTGGTGTGAACCAAGTGAGCAAGTATGGACCTGGACTAATTCACCAGAGCAAGCCCCAGATAAAGCTGAACACGTCATTTTATCGGTTGTTGAAGGTGAAGTAGTTGCTGTAAATGGCGAAGAGCTTAAACCTTATGATTGTTTAGTTAAATTAAACGACATTGCATCACCTCATGGTGTGGGCCGTGTCGATATTGTAGAAAACCGTTTAGTGGGTATGAAATCGCGTGGTTGTTATGAAACGCCAGGCGGCACTGTGATCATGGCAGCGCTGCAAGCTATTGATGAGCTCGTACTTGATAAAGCGAGCCGTAAATGGAAAGAAGTACTCGGGGGTGAATTTTCACACTTAGTCTACGACGGTCGTTGGTTTACGCCACTAAAAGATTCTATTTTAGCCGGTGCAGAAGCGCTGTCTACACTAGCAACGGGCGAAGTGGTACTTAAGCTTTATAAAGGCCAAGTCACTGCGGTTCAGAAAAAATCACCTAACAGTTTATATAGCGAAGATTTTGCTACCTTTGGTGAAGACGATGTTTATGACCAATCGCATGCAGAAGGCTTTATTCGTTTATTCTCACTATCAAGCAGAATTTCAGCATTAGCTAAAAAGTAATTTTTTATGCCCCTTGGAATTAAGGGGCTATTATCGGGTTTGGAGAGATTTCATGGCATTATGGGGCGGACGTTTTTCTACGGGTCCAGATGAAGCGTTTAAACAGTTTAACGATTCACTTCCCTTCGATTATCAATTAGCAGAGCAAGATATAATTGGCTCTGTTGCATGGGCTGGCGCACTTGAACAAGTGAACGTGTTATCTAATGACGAACACCAAAAGCTGGTATCGGCATTATATGAATTACTTGAAGAGGTAAAAGCAGATCCACACGCTGTTGCCACCTCAGGTGCTGAGGATATTCACTCGCATGTTGAAGCTGCACTAATTGAAAAAGTGGGTGATTTAGCTAAAAAATTACACACAGGCCGAAGCCGTAACGACCAAGTTGCTACCGACTTTAGACTCTGGTGTCGCGATACTGCCGATCATATCTTAAAAGCGATTGCACAACTAAAAGCTGAATTTATTAGCTTGGCTGAACGTGAGCTTGGCACAATACTGCCAGGTTATACGCACTTACAGCGTGCACAGCCGGTGTTATTTAGTCACTGGTGTATGGCTTATGTAGAAATGTTAGAGCGTGATGAAAGCCGGTTGCAAGATGCCCAAGCAAGAATGAACTACTGCCCACTCGGCAGTGGCGCTCTTGCAGGCACTGCATACCCGATTGATCGCCATGCACTTGCACAAGGGCTAGGATTTACTGGCGCGACTAAAAATAGTTTAGATGGTGTATCTGATCGTGACTTTGTTGTTGAACTATTAAGCTGTGCGTCTATTTCGATGATCCACTTATCGCGGATGTCTGAAGACCTGATTTTTTATAACTCGGGAGAAGCTGGCTTTATTGAACTGGCCGATAATGTGACCTCGGGTTCATCTTTAATGCCACAGAAAAAAAACCCAGATGCATTAGAGCTAATTCGCGGTAAAACTGGCCGGGTGTTTGGTGCGTTTAGCGCAATGATGATGACTCTAAAAGCACTACCGCTTGCCTACAATAAAGACATGCAAGAAGACAAAGAAGGCATTTTTGATGCCATGCCAACATGGCTTGCGTGTATTCATATGGCACAAGCGTGTATCAAAGGTATAAAAGTGAAAGCAGATAAAACCCTTGCAGCGGCAAAAGGTGGCCACGCGAATGCAACCGAACTTGCTGATTACTTAGTCGCTAAAGGAGTGCCGTTCAGAGAAGGGCATCATATTGTTGGGGTGTTGGTGCAATTAGCTATTAGTGAAGGTAAAACGTTAGAGGAGCTTTCACTAGAGCAGTATAAATCAGTAAATCCAGTGTTTGAAGATGACGTGTATCCGGTACTTGAAATTGACGCCTGTATAAAAGCACGCCAAGCGCTTGGCGGTACATCATTAGAGCAAGTAAGCAAAGCGGTGAAAGACGCGAAAAAAAAACAGCAAATAACGGTTCGTGATGCCAACTTAGATGACGTAGAAGCAATTGCTAAACTCGTACAGCACTGGGCAACAGTCGGCGAAAATTTACCGCGAGCTAAAAGTGATATGGTGCACTCAATTAATGAGTTTGCCGTAACCGAGATAGACGGTCAGGTATCGGGTTGTGCTTCACTTTATATTTACGACACAGGGTTAGCTGAAATACGTTCATTAGGCATTGATCCTAAAAGCGCAGTAACGGGGCAGGGACGAGAACTGGTTGAACACTTATTAGTGAAAGCCAAAAAGTTGGCACTTAATCGTGTCATTGTTCTGACTCGTGTACCTGACTTTTTCGAAAATCAGCGGTTTAGTTTCTGTAATAAAGAGAGCCTACCTGAAAAAGTAATGAAAGATTGCGAGCTATGTTTACGCAAAGAAAACTGTGATGAAGTCGCAATGGAATATATGTTAAAGCCAAGTAATAGCATGGAGATCCCCTGTAAAAACGTGGCTTGAGCAATCCCTAGGATAAAAAACGCACGGTGACCCCGATGCGTTTTTTTTTGAGTAAAATAAAATGATTTTTAAATCTTTACGTTGAAAAGTTAAGGTTGGCATGTTGTTTGCTTTATTTTTGTGTAACGTGTTCATTAGTCAATTAACTAACATATGCAGTACGTTACAGCAGTTACTTAGTACTGCTTAAGGTGGTGTGATTTAAATTTGCGCCAATAATAAATTTAATACTCAAAAGGATTAATTACATGCAAATTTCAGCTAATAGCCAAGTACAAATGCAAGCATACAATAAAACGCAACAATTAAAGCCTGCAATGGAACAAACTGCTAGCCCTAAAACCCTACAATCTGATACAGTAAGCTTTTCTAAAGAGGCGATGACGGCTGCTACTGCGGATTTACAGCGAGGTGGTGGTACTGTTATACCAACATGGAAACCTAAATAATTATAAAGGTTTTAAATGATTTTAACTGAGCTTTTTGGGTTGTTCTCACTGTCTGCTTTTACGATGTGGGGATTTCTAATGACTTTCTTTTTTAATGTATTTGTATATTCATTAGATGTAAAAAGGGGAACAACTCTCTTACTCAGTTCATTTATCATGATGGTATCTTATACCCTTTCTGATTATTTTTATACGTGGCTATCGATGAAAGATTCAATTTATCTTGATTGGGCCATGTATGATATTGTCACGATCATCGCTCTCGCATGCATGTATAAAATTATAAAGAAAACAACCCCATCTTTTATATATTTAATTATTGGTCTATCAATAAATTCAATCCTTTTTCTTTGCATGTATCTAGATATCTATATATTAAAAAACAAAGAACCATGGTTTTTGTGGGATGCTTATACATATACAGTTAATCTTGTAGACTTCATTATGATAGTTGTATTAATTGTTGATAGAGATTTCTTGGGATTACATAAGTTCAAAAATAAAATACTACCATCATTTCAAAGACCAAAAATAGCAAGGGATTGTAACTAAGTTGTATATCGATTACAGCATGGTTGATTACGTAAGTGCCTTCACTCAATGGGGTTTTTTAATGGCGTTTTTATACTCACTTGTTTCGAGTATAAATAAGGCAGACAAGTCGTTAACATACTTAGCCGCTATTATGTTTTCCTCTTACTTTTGTAGTGATTTTTTTCCGATATTAGAAAATGTATATTTAGATTGGATCCTCTTCGATTATATAACCATTTCTATTATTCTCATTTTATTGAATTTCTGCCTTAAAGCTCCCCTCGCTAGCTATTATATTATCCCAGGCTTACTAATAAATAGTCTGCTAACATTTTTTATTTATTATGACCTATTTGTACGTGATAATATTGATGAATGGTGGCTTTGGAGTGTTTACTCTTTAGGAGTAAACTTTATTGATGTATTAATGATTATTTCTTTGGTAATAAATACAAATATCTTAAAAAAACGACAGGTAAAAAAGCAACTTAATTTAGCTATTCGAAATAATCCTTCAAATGGATAATTTTTTGCTCAACCCATATGTATCTCTTTACCTCGGCGCATTTGTTCAGTGGGGCTTTTTAATGGCTTTTTTATACTCATTAGTAACGAGTATAAATAAACCCAAAAAAGAGGCCTTATGGCTGTCACTGATAATGTCAGTTTCATATTCTTCCAGCTTGTTTATTGATATTCAAAACATTTCTTACATGCAACTATTACTTTTTGATCTAATGACTATTTTGGCTATTTTGGTTGTAAGTAACTTCTTAAATAAAAACATTATATCTTCTTATCTATTATTAGGGCTAAGCATAAACTCACTGTTATTTTTTGGCATGCATCTGGATGTATTTGTTTTTAGTAACAGCTCACCATGGTGGTTCTGGTCATTTTATTCTTTGGGAATTAATCTTATGGATTTTATGATGATAGCCATTTTCTTTATCAATAAAGACTTTTTGAGAGTAGTGAAATTTAAAAATTGGCTTGTAAAAATTAGTATTAATAAGGCTATTATTAATGGCTGATTTTCTTTGGCAGTTAGTCGCGATTTTTGATTATATGTCGATTTTTATAACTTGGTTATTTGTAATCTCTTTTTTGTATAACCTATCGACAAGTATAAACAATCCCAATAAAAACCTTTTGCTTCTCTCTTTTATTATGATGCTATCTTATACTTCAAGCATGTTTATTGATCCAACTACAGAGACACCTCATCTTAAAATGTTTATGTTTGATATAGTGACTATTCTTTTGCTAGTTATTTGGGGATACTTTATTAAGGGCAAAATTATTCCTGTTGCTTTTTATTACCTTATTGTAGGGCTTAGCTTTAATGCACTCATGTTTTTAGGTATGCATTACGATGTCAGCATGCAGGATAATACCGATTACTGGTGGTTTTGGGCGCTTTATGCAATAGGTCAAGTTGTCAGTGATTGTGTTATGGCGGTAGTTTTAATCATAAATAAAGACGTATTAAAAATACTCTGGTTAGGGAAGAAATTTAAAGGCCGTTTTATTTTAGGAGTCTAAAAGTAGCGTCTCATTTATACGCTACTTTCTGAAAAAATTATTAATGCTTGGTTTTCCCTAGCCTCGACTGCAATGCTTTCATTACTATGCTATCAACAAACTCACTCACATCCCCGTTATGGCGTGCAACTTCTTTTACGAGCGTTGATGATATAAAGGTATTACGCTCAGCAGGTGTTAAAAATACACTTTCTAAATCAGGGTTTAAACGGCGGTTCATATTTGCGAGCTGAAATTCATAATCAAAATCAGAAACCGCTCTTATACCTCTAATCAATACATTTGCGTTATGGTCACGAGCGAGATCAGCCAGCAGTCCTGAAAAGCCAATCACTTTTACATTATCTAAATGGCTTAAAATTTCATTTGCTAAATCAACGCGTTCTTCTAAAGTAAAACACGGTTTTTTACTCGGGTTATGAGCAATAGCAACAATAACGGTATCGAACATTTTAGCCGCACGCTGAATTAAATCAGTGTGGCCGTTGGTAAGAGGGTCAAATGTGCCTGGGTAGATTGCGGTCACTTTCATAATATTTACTGTGTTATTATTTTTAGCCGTAGTGTAGCAGTGTTTAGTGTGCAAAGCAGCCTTGTAAGTAAATTGTGAAGAACTTCATGCCTTGATTGTTTTAACGCTGACTATTTGTTTATACTAGTGGATTGTTTTAATGCAGCATCGTATTTTCGAAAATTGAGTAATGAGTATATGAATACCAAGGATAAAATAATTCAAACCAGTATTTCATTGTTTAATGAACATGGTGAAAGAGCAATATCAACTAATCATATTGCATCGAGTTTAGGCATGAGTCCGGGTAATCTTTACTACCACTTTAAAAATAAAGAAGACATTATTCGCCATATATTTGCACTTTATCGTGATCATTTAAGTACTCACTTTAAGCCAGTTGATAAAGGCGACGATGCTTTTGAGCATCTTGGCCCTTATTTAGATTCGCTATTTGAATTAATGTGGCGCTATCATTTTTTTTACGACAACCTTGGCGATATTCTTGCTCGCGATAGCCATTTAAAACAGGGTTACATTGATTTTCAGCAGGAATTACTTGAGCAGGTACGTAACATCATTTTGGCCTTGCGGGATAGTGAAATTATTGCCATTGATGAACAAGATGCCATTGAACTTGCTCATACGCTAAAATTAACGGTTAGCTTTTGGACACCCTATATGAAAGCAAGAAGACTAAGTGGTGTGCTGGTTGAGCAAGATATTTACCCTGGCATTGTAAAAGTACTGACTTTATTTAAGGCTTACAGTACAGAAAAAAGCGCAAATAAAATTAATCAGTTAAGAGACAAGTACGCACTTTTAGCAAATGCTGCCCCCCAGAATCCTTAAGCCTGTTGAGTTGGTTAGTTCCTAGGCGCTAAATTTTTTGCTATAATCCGCCGCGCCCAATGCCTGGGTGCGCGAATTCCCGCAGTCTAAGAGTTGAACTATGCTTAAATTTATCGTCAAACTTCACCCTGAAATAGCCATTAAAAGCCGTTCAGTCCGTAAACGCTTTACCAAAGTGTTAGAAAATAACATTAAAATTGTATTGCGTCGTGTTGACGAAAAAGTACAAGTACGTAATAACTGGGATAATATTTCAGTTGTTACAAAACTAGATGATGCTCAAACTCGCCTTGATTTTATTGATAGCTTGCAGCGCATTCCTGGCATCGTACAGTTTATTGAAGTGACCGAAACAGACTTTAAAACCCTTGATGACATCTATCAAAAAACCATTGCGTTAGTTGGCCACACTATTATTGGTAAAACCTTTTGTGTCCGTGCTAAGCGCATAGGTCAACATGATTTTACTTCAACTGAACTAGAGCGCTACGTTGGTGGCGGGCTTAATCAACATGTTGAAGGAGCTCGAGTAAAGCTAAGCCGCCCTGAGGTAACGATTCGTTTAGAAATTAAAGACGAAAAAGCCTACATAGTGACGCAAACCCATTTAGGAATGGCGGGCTTTCCACTGCCAACACAAGACGATGTATTATCGCTTATGTCTGGTGGATTTGATTCTGGCGTTGCCAGTTATCAGATGATCCGTAAAGGCGCTCGTACACACTTTTTATTCTTTAACTTAGGTGGTGCTGCCCACGAAATTGGGGTTAAGCAAGCGAGCTACTACCTATGGAAACAATACAGCTCTACGCATAAAGTTAAGTTTATTACTGTTGATTTTGAACCAGTTGTTGCGGAAATTTTAGAAAACGTTGAAAACAGCCAAATGGGTGTTGTGCTTAAACGTATGATGATGCGAGCGGGTAGTGCCGTTGCTGAAAAACTAAATATTCAAGCTTTGGTAACGGGTGAAAGTATAGGTCAGGTGTCTAGCCAAACCTTAGCTAACTTAAGTGTTATTGACCGTGTAACCGAAACGCTGATTTTACGTCCTCTTATTCAACATGATAAGCAAGAGATCATCAATATAGCGCGCCAAATAGGCACTGCAGAAATGGCTGAGACGATGCCTGAATACTGTGGTGTGATCTCTAAAAAGCCGACAGTTAAAGCCAAAATTGAAGTCATTAAAGCAGAAGAAGAGAAGTTTGATTTTGATGTATTAAATACCGTTATTGATAACGCCCGTGTTATGGATGTGCGCGATATTGATGTTGAAGCTAAGCAAGAGCTTAAAGAGGCTGAGTCAGTTACAGAGTTACCTGAAGGAGCGGTTGTTGTTGATATTCGCTCACCTGAGGAAGAAGATGCCGCACCGCTTGAAATTGATGGTATTGAAGTTATCCACTTACCGTTTTTCCGTTTAGCAACTAAGTTTGGTGATTTACCTAAAGGCAAAGACTATTACTTATATTGCCAAAAAGGGGTAATGAGCCAGTTACAAGCGCTTATTCTTCACGAAGAAGGCTTTACCACTGTAAAAGTCTATCGTCGTTAATGGCTTAATATATTAGGGTCTGTTGACCCTTTAAGGTTAAATTTGCAGAAGTCTGTTTGGTATTTAGGCAAGGCAGAGCCTATGTGGTGTGGTTATTCCCCATAAATAGGCGATAACGCAGCATCAATGCCAAACAGGCGCTGCCCGAAGGGTTCTGCCTAGGGGCGATTTACTCTTTGTTGCTCGGTTTTTACTTAGCCCACTAGGTTACAAACCTCGCGCCGCGATTAAACCACCCCTAGTTTGAACAAATTGTAATCCGCAAAAGTCAACAGACCCTAGATGCGCGTATTTAGTCCGCGCTTTTTTTTGCCAGAATTTCAGCGAGTAAGGCGTCATTATACGGGGTCGCAATATTATGTCGCTTGCCTTGCTCACTAATATAACCACAAATTGCCATGATCTCAGTTTGCCTATTGTGCATAACGTCTTGATGCATAGATGAGTAATTTTCTGCCGTTAAACTCATTACCTTGTAGCCACGCTCGAGGGCATCGATAAGCTTAATATTAAGTTTAAGCGCGGTCGCAATATGGCACGCCTCTGTTAATAAATTAATAATTGAGCTATTGAACTGTGGCGCACGTAACTGGCCATTTTTTATATTGTACAGAGCGGTTAATGGATTTATGGCAATATTAACTAGTAGCTTTTCAAACCGTAGTTGCTCAATATTGTTGCTGACAATTAATTGCGGAATAGTGTGTAATTGCGCACTAAGCTGTTGAATATTTTGAATAGCCAGTTGATTACAGCCCCCTAATACACTTTGCCCGTTTCCGGTATGCTGCACAATATTAGGGTTTGACTTAAATCCAGCCATGCTAGTGGTTAAAAAGTACAACGATTGCTGCTGTGTTAACTGTGCATTTAATTGTTCAACATTACCCATGCCATTATGACTCAGTACAATATGGGTATTATTACCAAGATAAGGCTTTACTTGGGCATAGGCTTGTTGCACTGCAAACGCTTTAACAGTGAATAAAACAATGTCAAACTCGGGAGCTTGGGCTAATTGCTGTTGTGAGATAAAAGTGGCGTTGATTTTTTCAGACGCAGCGTTACTGTGGCTGTAAAAGCGAGTATTTACTGTGCCTTTTTTGGTAAGAACATAAACTGTGTGATATTTACCTAAAAAATGGCTAAATAACAAGCCTATAGCACCATCACCAACAACAAGTATGTTAGCCATAACGCTTCTTTTTACGTAGTGTTAATAGGGCTTTAGCTAAAAAATAGCTCGCCGCACCAATAAAATCGGCAACAAAATCGGCCAGTGATGCTTGTCTGTAAGGAAGGCTATCTTGCATAATTTCTATTGCGGCACCATAACCGGCTAACAGTAATATTTGTGCATATAAAGGTAGTTTAAAGGCTTTATCCATAATAATGGCAAGTAAAAAGAAAATACCAAAATGCGCCACTTTATCTACATGCGGAAATAAGTTTGCAGCGCCTTTTACCTCTTTAGCAAATAAGAAGGTAAATGCGACAATACTAATCAAAAAAATAGCTTGGTAAACACGCCTTGTCACGAAGAATCCTAAAATCGTATAAAAAAGAAGCCTCAGTATATCAAACTAAATTAGTATCGCACCTGAACAAGATGCAGAAAAGTGTAAAGATTTATCATTTTAACGTTATAATTGCCGCATAAAATTAAGATTAGCTAGTTAGGAGAACATCATGCCTTCATTTGATATTGTATCTGAAGTAGAAATGAACGAAGCACAAAACGCGGTTGATAATGCCAATCGTGAATTAGAGACACGATTTGATTTTAGAGGGGTCGATGCCTCAATTGAATTAAACGATAAAACAATTAAATTAAAAGCTGAAGCAGATGCTCAGGTTATGCAGTTGTTTGATATTTTAGCTGGGAAGGTTTCAAAGCGTGGAATGGACGTTGCGAGCCTAGAACTACAAGATATTTCTCGCGCAGGCAAAAATGTTTTTCGTAACGTTGCACTAAAGCAGGGTATCGAAAAAGATATGGCTAAAAAAGTAGTAAAAGCCATTAAAGATTCTAAAGTAAAAGTGCAAGCGGCTATTCAAGGCGAAGAAGTACGCGTAACGGGCAAAAAGCGTGATGACTTACAAGCTGCTATGCAAGTTGTACGCACTGCCGATTTAGGTCAGCCATTTCAGTTTAAAAACTTCCGCGATTAATTTATTGTTTCGAGCTAGGCACTATAGGCGCTTAGTTCAAAGCAACATGTATTTAGCCAAACACGCTATATTGTTTGGCTTTTTTATTTTTGAATCTATGATAATTACCGAACCCCGAACCCCGAACCCCGAACCCCGAACCCCGAACCCCGAACCCCGAACCCCGAACCCTGAATCTTTGGATTTTTGGATGTTTAGACGTCCATTGACTTTTTTTAGTAAACAGATAACAATAGCAGCCTATTTTCAAGGTGCTTGCTAAACACTTCAATGGTGTGATTTTTTTAGTAGGATAATCGGGAAGTTGGTGCGTTTTCATTGATGAAGTCAATCCCAACACTGCCCCCGCAACGGTAAAGTTATGCTGTATTAAATTATGGTAACTGAGTCCGGAGACCGGCCTTGATTTAATCTTACTTACTAACATCTTTGCGGTGGGCAAAGATAGGGGACATGATGTTAAATAAAACTGCATTGGGTGTGGCCATTTCGGCTGCACTCTCTATTTCTGTATCTGCTGCAGAACAAACCATTGAAAAAATAACCGTTACTGCGAATAAATTTGAACAACCTATAAATGATGTATTAGCAAGTGTTGCAGTTATCGAGCGCGCTGATATTGAAAAAGCGAATTACCGAGATTTACCAGCAATATTAAATACCATAGCTGGGATAGATATTGTTCGTAATGGTGGGTTAGGTCAAAAGGCAGATATATTTGTTCGCGGGGCCAGCGCTAAATATACCTTAGTATTGGTTGATGGCGTAAGAGTGAGCGATGCAAGTTCAGGTAGTGTATCGCTGACGAATATTCCAGTTAACAGTATCGAGCGTGTTGAGCTTATTAAAGGGTCAAGAGCTGCTATTTATGGCTCTGATGCGGTAGCCGGAGTAATTAATATTATCACCCGTAAAGCTTCAAATAACTCGCTTTCGGCTACTTTAGGCAGCCATAGCTACAGTAATTATCAGCTTGCTGGTGGGCTTGTAAAAGAGGCGCTTAGCTTTAATTATAATTTAGGCTACGAAGAGACGGATGGTTTTGATGTAACTGGCAAAGATCCAGCGGCTGAGTACACAAAAGATCATGATGATGATGGCTACAAAAATAAAAACATTGGCTTTAATTTAGCTTATGAACTTGCTGAGCTAGGCCAATTGAGCCTGCAATCTCAGTACAGTGAAGGTGAAGCACAATATGATAATGCATGGGGTAACGATGCCTACGACTTTGAAAATTACACCGCTAAGCTAGGCTGGAAGAAAGCCTCAGATATATATAGCCAAAGTACTTCGGTGAGCGTTTCGCAAGAAGAAAATACCCAAACAGGTACCGATGTGCAGCAAGTGTATAGCACAGAGCGTGTTGAGTTTGAATATCGAGGGCTTTATACCCTTACTGAAGAACTTGATATATCGGGTGGCTTTAATTATTTATCTGAGGATTTATCAAACTCGTCAGCAACGTCATCAGAAGAAAAACGCGATAATAAGGCGTTGTTTATAGGCGCGTTTTATAGCCATAACAAATGGTTAGCAAATGCGGTTGTTAGAACCGATGATTATGACTTCCATGGCCGTGCAAACACTTACAGTACAGGACTTGGTTACAAAGCAAATAACTATGTAACACTACGTTTAAATCACGGTACTGCATTTAGAGCTCCTTCGTTAATTAATGCGTTTGTGACTAACAGCCCGTACTATTTACCAAACAATAATATTAAACCTGAAGAAGCGTTAAATAATGAGCTTGGTATAACTTTAGAAACCCAATGGGGCCGTTATGATATTGCTATTTTCGATAACCGTATCAATAATTTGATTAGTAATAATTATGATGCAGACTCAGGTAAATATATTGCCACTAACATAGATAAAGTATCTATGCAGGGATTTGAGCTGTCGGCAGAGTTTTCAGCGTTAGGCTTTGAACACTCGGTTAATTTTAGCTTTTTAGACGCTACAGATGAAAAAACGAATACCGATTTACCACGTAGACCTTCTGAATCGTTTAATTATCAACTCGCTAAAACATGGGGTGATTTTGATGCCAGCTTGGATATGCAATATCGCTCATCGCGTCCTTCGATTGCGTATTATGACTCGGAGCTCGCTGCTTATACGGTATTTAATATAGCAGCCAATTACCAGTTGCTAGATAATTTGTCGTTAGCTGCTCGAATAGAGAATATTACTGATGAAGAATATTTTACTGCTGCGACGGGCTTTGCTGCCAGTGGTAAGCTATTAGGTTATAACAGCGCAGGAAGAACTTTCTTTGTAGGGGCAAATTATCAGTTTTAGTCACTTATTCTAGTTGCCAAGGAACAAATAGCCCAGCTTATTGCTGGGCTATTTATTAAAAGCACTTTATTCCGATAAAAACTCGCTAAATTCGGTTTCAAACTTATGTAATTTGGGTGCAATTAAAATACTGCAATAGCCCTGCTCAGGATTTTCATTGTAATAGTCCTGATGGTAGTGCTCTGCGGGGTAAAAAGTGGTTGCTGGGCTCACCTCAGTCACTATAGGTTCGCTAACATGACTTCGCAGCTCTGCAATAACTGCCTGTGTTTGTACTTGTTGTTGCTCATTATGATAATACACAACGCTGCGGTATTGAGTGCCTATATCGTTACCTTGGCGATTTAGTTGTGTGGCATCGTGTAGGGTAAAAAACATCGCGAGTAAGGTTTCAAAGCTGATAACACTGGCATCAAATTCAACCTTAATTACCTCTGCATGGCCACTGTTGCCAGTGCAAATAGTTTTGTAGGTTGGGTTATCAGTATGTCCACCAGTATAACCAGAGCAAACACTGAGTACACCTTTTACACGCCTAAATGCTGCATCAATACACCAAAAACAGCCGCCGCCGAGTGTTGCTACTTGTGTGGTCGAACTCATAAGTACTTCCTCAATTGTTAGGGATATGTGCACTGAATAAAGCGCCGTAACAGCTAGTTACGACGCTCTGAGTGACTTAGATCTCTTTAAGCGGTTTTTCAGCGGCTTGCTTATCAAGTTTTTGTTGTAAAAACTCAGGTGATTGTGTATTTCGCGCTAGTGCGTAATAAGCGGCTGGCACCACAAACAGAGTTAGTATGGTTGCCACCGTTACGCCTGTAAATACCACCACACCAATTACCATTCTACTTTCCGAGCCTGGACCGGAAGCCAACACCAAAGGTACGGCACTCATAACCGTTGTTAGGGAAGTCATAATAATAGGGCGCAAACGCTGTGTAGCCGCTTGTAAAATGGCCTCACTAAATTCTACGCCTTTATCACGTAACTGGTTGGTAAATTCAACAATCAGTATACCGTTTTTAGCACTTAACCCTATGAGCATAACAATACCTATTTGGCTGTATATATTAAGCGTTAACCCCATACTCCACAGCCCAAACATGGCACCCATTAAACCAAGTGGCACAGTTAACATAATAACAAATGGATGCATAAAACTTTCAAACTGAGCTGCCAGTACTAAAAAGGTCACGGTTAATGCCAGCACAAACACATAGGTCATGGCTGAGGCACCTTCATAAAACAATTGCGACTCACCTTTATAGTCAATGGCACCATCAATGTCGTTTTCCTCTGTGGCAACCTTGTTTAAAAAGTTTAGTGCTTGTTCTAGCGTGTAACCATCAGCGAGGTTGGCACTTAAAGTAATTGCACGCATTCGGTTATAGCGGTTTAAACGCGAGGCGGTGGCTTCTTCTTTTAATCTAATAAGGCTATCAAGAGGAACAAGTTCTCCGCTACGTGATTTTAGGTAAATATTTGAAATATCAGTCGGGTTGGCAAAGTCTTGTTTTGTGCCCTTTAAAATTACATCGTATTCTTCACCGCGGTCAATAAAGGTGGTTACACGGCGTTGGCCAAGCATGGTTTCAAGTGTACGACCCACATCAGAGACTGATACGCCTAAATCAGCGGCTTTATTTTTATCAATACTGACTAAAAACTGAGGGAAGGTTTCTTTATAATCATGATCAATACGCACTAATCCAGGGTTTTTCTCAGCGCGTTTAATAATTCTATCTCGCCAATCGGCAAGTTGAGCATAATCATTACCTTGCAAAACAAATTCAATAGGGCGAGATGAACCACCTCCGCCAATACCACGGCGCATAATAGCAAATGCACGAACGTCGGTGACCTCTTGCATTTTGCCGCTTATTTCATCCATGACTTCCCATGTTGAGCGTTTGCGCTTATCCCAATCAGCCATGCCAACAATAGCCACGCCGCCACTGCCACCCCAACCTGGGACTCGAACAAGCACTCGACTTAGTTCGCCAGATTCAGAATAAGGCATCAAGCGCTCTTCAATTTTTGCCATATTAGCTGCGTTATTTTCATAACTTGCCCCTTCAGGGCCATTCATAAGCACAAAGAAGGTGCCACGATCTTCTTTTGGCGTCAGCTCTGAGGGTATTTGTAAAAATAATGAATAACTAACAAACCCAGCCAAAACTAAGCTCAGCATTAAGCCCCATTTACGGGTCATGTTTGACGCTAAAGCGTTACGGTATCCATTTTCTAATTTAGTAAAAAAACGGTCCATAACTTGGCTAAACTTACTTTCTTTTTCAGAGGCCTTTAACACTTTTGAACACAGCGCCGGAGAGAGTGTCAACGCAGTGATACTAGAGAAAAATACGGCAGCACTTACTGCCATAGCAAACTCTGTAAATAGTGCGCCAATTCGTCCTTCCATAAACACTAATGGTACAAACACGGATATAAGCACTAAGGTGGTGGCTATAATTGCAAAGCCCACCTCACGTGCGCCGCGATAAGCTGCCAATAAAGGCGGTTCACCAAGTTCAATACGGCGGTGAATATTCTCTAGCATTACAATGGCATCATCGACCACTAAGCCTATTGCTAACACCAGTGCTAGTAGAGTTAATAAGTTAATTGAATAACCCATTGCTAATAAAAACATGAAACTACTGACTAGGGCGACCGGTACTGTGACCGCGGGAATAAGAGTGGCGCGAATGTTACCTAAAAATATAAAGATAATAAGCACGACTAACCCCATAGAAATTGCTAAAGTTTTATAAACCTCATTAATTGACTCTTTAATAAATACCGAAGAATCATAACTGTCTTCTATGGTGGTGCCTTCAGGTAAATTACGTTTTATTTTTTCCAGTTCACTGCGGGCGTTATCAACCACAGTTAGGGTATTGGCTTTGGCTTGTTTAACAATACCCATACCAATCATATTACGGCCATTACCTCGGAATAAACTTTCATCATCGGCGGCTTCTAGTTTTACGTCAGCCACTTCGCCTAGACGCACTAAATAACCATCTTCACCTCGTTTAATAACTAGGTTTTGAAAATCACGTTGGTTTTTATAGCTGCGGGCAGTGCGAACGGTAAAATCACGATCAACTGATTCAATTTCACCGGCCGGAAGTTCTACATTTTCACTACGCAGTGTTTGCTCTATATCACTGGAGGTAATGCCACGAGCTGCCATCGCTTGGCGGTTAAGCCATACTTTCATAGCATACTTTCGCTCTCCCCCAATACGCACATTTGATACACCATCAACAACGGCCAAACGGTCGACAATAAAACGCTGTGCATAATCAGAAAGCTGCAATGAATCCATGGTTTCACTGTTAAGTACAAACCACGCGATAGGGCTTTCGTCACTATTTGATTTTGATACTTCAGGAGGGCGTACTTGCTCTGGTAGGCTGTCTAATGCCCGTGCAACACGTTCACGTACATCGTTAGAGGCATCGTCTATGTCGCGGTTAATATTAAACTCAATGGTAATGTTTGAGCGGCCATTACGACTCGATGAGTTAATACTTTTAATACCTTCAATGCCCGAAATACGATTTTCAATAACTTGCGTTATTTTTGTTTCAATAATTTCGGCAGATGCACCGGTATATTCAGTACTAATATTTACAATCGGTGTTTCAATATCTGGATACTCTCGCAAAGGCAACATGCTAAAAGCAACTAAGCCAAATGTGAGTAACAGTAAGTTAATAACAATCGCAAAAACGGGGCGTTTGACGCTAGTATCGGTAATTTTCACGTGTTACCCCTTAACGCTTACTTTACTACCTGAGCGAATTTTAATTATTCCCTCGGTAACAATTTGCTCGCCATTACTTAACCCTTTGTCTATCGCAACCCAGCCATTATTTCTACTTGCAACATTTACTTCTTTACGGTTTGCTATGCCATCTTCAATTTGAAAAACGTAATGCTTATCTTGCAGAGGAATAATGGCCTTTTCAGGCACCATCAGCGCTTGGTTACTGCTTAGCTCTAGTGCAGTTTTAAGCAACATACCTGGGCGAAGTAAACCTGATTTATTAGCAAAACTGGCTGTTACTTCTACACTGCGAGTGATTGAGTCGATACGTGAGCTTATATGGGTTACTTTACCGCTGAAGGTTTGATCAGGGTAAGCATCGTTTTGAGTGCGAACAATCATTCCGTTTTTCAGTTGAGCTAAATACTTTTCAGGCACTTTAAAATCAACTTTTATAATACTAATGTCATCGAGGGTTGTGATCACAGTACTATTGTTAATATACGCACCCACCGATATTTCGCGTTTCCCCAGTAACCCAGAAAAAGGCGCGGTGATGGCCATTTCATTGAGTTTGGTTTTAGCACTTTCAAGTTGTGCTTCGCTGGCATCAACGCGAGCGAGTTGTTCTTCAAGCAATGACTTGGCCGTCGCTTGCGAGCGAGAAAGCTCGGTCAGTCTGGCTAATTGACGTTTTTCTTCTTGTAAATTAATGCTAAGTTCTTTTACTGCAAATTGTTCTTGTTGGTTTTGCAGTTGTACTAATTTTTGTCCTTTGCTGACCAAGTCGCCATCTTCAAAGTAAATGCTAGTGACATAATCGTTTTGGGCGCTTTTAATGTAGATAGCCTGATTAGCACGAGCACTGCCAATGGCTTCAATCATAATTGCGTTTTCTTGCGATCTTACCGTGTGGGCAGAGACTTGCGTTGTCATTGCCGAGTAATTGGCTTGCTCGCCCTGTGATGCGGGAAAATACAAATAAACGCTAAAAATTATTAGTAACGAAATAATAAATGGAAATAAGGCTTTACCTGATTGTTTAGAGTGCATTGTTTTCATACCTGAAAATAGATTATAAGTATTGTACGAAATCAGGACAAAAAAAGGCGGTTATGTATCTCATTAATTTGTGCGTTAAGCGTAAAAATAACTGATACTTAGTCATTGCGCATATTTAACAGTAATAATGGGAGTTAATTGATGAGCTTTAAAACATCATGCAAACGCTGTTTAACGCTGAGAAAGTTAGCATTGTGGGCTATTATTATGTTTATATTTTATATGGCGTTTTTTCAGTATGGCTAATATAAATAAACAAATACTAAATTACCGAGCGCAAGGCGCTAAAAATGGAATTGAAATATTAGTGGTCGGCAGCATTGGCTTGATTATTATCATGCTGTTTAATTTATTACGCCCAGGCGAAATAAGTATTATCGAAATTTTTTTAGTAAGTTTATGTATTGCTGCAATTTTAATTGGCTTTTTTAAAACACAAGAACCTTTTTATAGTATTATTTTAACTGAGCAGCAATTAATATATCAGCATAAGTATGGACAATGGCATTTACACCCAGAGAATTTGCACCATTGTGGTATACCTAAGGTTGATAATGGCATTGATTACCTTGAGCTTAATGCGATTGGTATTAAGTTAAATGATATAGATTCATTCTTGTCTGCTTTAGCTCCAAGAATTGCGGGTAAATTGTTGATAGAGCAGCGACATTTCTTTATGCAAGTTGTTCAAAAAAATTGCAAAAATGGGCATTGCCCATCAGAATGGTTAGTTGAAGATAATAAATATAGGTCAAAAAAAGGAATTGACTATAATGGGCTCATAGCGATGTTTGCTAATAGGGCTAAACATCTTCAGCTTTTAACAGGGTATGACTTACTGTTACCAGCGAGTGTAATAGAAAGTGATATTTGGGAATTTAGCGCAAATTTAAATAGATGGAAGCGCGATCCCTCTCAGTTTATAAAGTCGCAGTGTGAATAATAATATAAGCACTCACTGCGGGATTAGGAATAACTATGAGCCAAGACAGATCTTTCATTAAAAGTGGTCGAAACACCATAATACATAAAGACAGAAAACTAGATTTAGTGATTGTTAATGGTGAGACTCACCCTAAAATTAAAGTAACAGGCAATGGTCTTGAGCCATTTAAAGAAGAACTGCCAAAAAACCGCCGAGATGCAAAAGAGCGTTACCTCGACGTTGTTTATATCACTAGTGCTGATGTATTTAGCGAAGAAAAACAATTGTTGTTTATTCAATCCTTAGATGGCCGCGAATATAAAGTAGATTACAGTAAAGTTGGCACTAAATTATTTGTTCGTATTCATCAAGATAGCTATTTATAATTTATAATGGCATTTTTTTTGCTTAATAGTTTTATTAGATAATTTTAAGACAAAAAGGTGCTGAGTATGAGAGCAATTTCGTTAATACCACTTATGGCATGTTTGCTTTTGGCTGCATGCGGAGGGGGAGGCGGTGCTGATAACAGTGATATAAAAACATCAGTATTTGCAGGTAACGATCTTCAAGTTGTAGAAAAATCAGAGTTTACTATTTCTGCAAAAGGCTCTCCTGCAGATGGTACATTTACTTGGCAGCGTGTAAGTGGCCCTATTATAGATGTGTTTCCGCTTGAAGGGGCTGAACAAACCATTACTGCACCAGATGTAAAGTCTGACAGTGAACTGGTATTAAGAGTTAGCTATCAAACGTCAGATGGCAGTTTAGTGAATGACGATTTGAGCGTTTTCATTGCCTCTAATAATCAGCTTCCTCTTGCTGTTGTTACTCAAGTTGCTCCTGCAAACTTGCCCTCAGTTTATAAGGATACAGTAACCCTTAGTGGTTTAACTTCCACAGACCCCGATGAAAATGGCGAAATTAGCAGTTATTTGTGGCAATTATTGTCAGGGCCGGATTTAACAATTGATAGCTATACCAATCCTACGCTTAGTTTTTCTCATCCATTATTAGAAAATAACACCAACTTAAAATGGCAGCTCACCGTAACAGATGATGAGGGCGGAGTATCTGCATCACAATTTGATATGACCCTTAATAAAACAGCTCAAGTGATTATTGCCGATGCAGGCGCTAATCAAACAGTAGAAGAGTTTGATAAGGTTATCTTAGATGCCACAGCCAGTGAAGCGGCAACTCAATCTTATCAATGTATGTGGCAACAACTTACCGGTAATGCAGAAACCCTGATTGAACCGAAGTCATGTACTGCCAGCTTTTTTGCCTCTGATATTGATTTAAATGCAACGCTTAGCTTTGAAGTACAAGTTATGGACTTAAAAGGGCGCACCGACACAGATACCGTATTTATTGATGTAACACCCAAAGCGCTTGGGTTAATAAATGATACAGGAGTAGGAGAGTGTTATAACAATACTCAGCGAATTAATTGTAATAATGATGAATTTCCAGCTCAAGATGCTGATCTTGGGCGCGATAGTTTTGCCAATCGTTTAGGTAAAGTGGGTAAAGGGAATCTGGCTTTTGATTACACCAAACTTAATGAGTTTGCCGATGAGCTTCTCGATGATGCGCAAAACTTTAGCTGTATTCGTGATAATACTACCGGCCTTGTTTGGGAAGTAAAAAGCCCTTATTCCGGGGTGTTACCAAATACCACTTTACGTGATGGGCAAAACCGTTACATTTGGCAAGGGACTGTCAATGGTGGCGATGTAAATGGTAGCGCTAATACCACGTGCCCGAGCAATACTGATTGCGGATTACAAACCTATATTGATGAAGTTAATGCGCTTGATTTTTGTGGTGGTAGTAACTGGCGTTTACCCACTTATACTGAACTTTTAGGTTTAATTGATTACGGTAAACAAGGGCAAAACGTATTGATAGATACTGCATTTTTCCCTAATACACCATCGACTAACAGTGTAGGGCATTTACGCTACTGGACTTCGCAAACGGCTGTTGATGGTGCCAGTTTATCTCAGGCTTACACTATCGATATGATGGATGGCAATGATTTAGCCTATCCAAAAGATAATACCGCTTACGTGCGCTTAGTTAGAAATCGTTAAGGTGATTATTATGAAATTAATTAAAGTCTCTATGTTATTAGCTTTGGGATTATGCCAGTCACTTGCAGCGCAGCAGTGTTATCAGGAAGTCGCGACTAGCGATGATACCGACCGATTTGTGATTAATATTGATGGCACTGTATCAGATACTAAAACAGGGCTAATGTGGCAGCGCTGTAACTATGGTCAAGTTTATAATAGCGAAACAACTAGCTGCGATGGTGATACTCAACCATTAAACTGGCAGGCCTCACTTAAAGGCGCACTTAATGACACCACGGCAAATTATAACGACTGGCAAGTGCCGAGTATTAAAGAGTTAGCCAGTATAGTAGATCACCGTTGTACCGTTCCAAGTATTAATGCGGGTATTTTTTTAGCAACGCAGTCGCAAAATTATTGGTCTAATACCTCGGGTATTAGCAATATAAATTCGGCATGGGTTTATCAATTTTCCAGTGGTTTAAATAGCTTACATGCTAAAACAAGTAACGTATATTTACGCCTAGTACGCTATGAGAAGTAGTTAATTAATATATTAGCGAATCTAAAAATGCTCTTTTATTTACGGTTAGCCTTTTTATTTATACTATTTTAATAATAAAGCCTGGTTGTAGTTGTCACCCAGGCTATTTTTTTGCCATTATAGACCGTGAATTAACGACCAAGGACTATAAAGGTGTATTTAAGCTATTTTGGTTTACAAGAAAAGCCATTCTCAATTTCGCCTAATCCCCACTACTTATTTTTAAGTGAACGCCATAAAGAAGCATTAGCGCACCTTACCTATGGACTAGGTGAAGACGGTGGCTTTGTGCTGTTAACAGGTGAAGTGGGTACAGGTAAAACCACCATAACACGTAGTATGTTAGAGCGACTGCCTGAAAATACCCAAGTAGCCATGATCCATAACCCTGCGTTATCAGAACTTGAACTGTTAGCCAGTATTTGCGATGAATTAAAAATAACTTACGACGCCAAAAATGCCACGCTGAAGAGTCTAACGGATGTGATTAAAAAGCACCTTGAGTTTAATAATAAAGCGGGGGGGCATACTATTTTAATTATTGATGAAGCACAGTTGCTTGCCCCCGATGTGCTTGAACAACTTCGGTTATTAACCAATATCGAAACCGACCATAAAAAGTTATTACAAATAGTATTAGTAGGGCAGCCTGAGTTACAGGTACTTCTAAAGCGAAATGAGTTAAGACAGCTGGCACAGCGTATTACTGCTAGGTATCACTTGTTAGCGCTAACACCAGGGCAAACCATTGCTTATATTCAACATCGGCTACATATTGCAGGTTGTGACAAGAAAATATTTTCAATGGAAGCGATGCAAATGGTGCATCAGCTAACTGGCGGTGTGCCACGATTAATGAATCTGGTGTGTGAACGCGCATTAGTAGGGGCATTTTCTAAACAACAAGAAATTGTTGGCAGTGATATTGTTAAGCAAGCGGCGAGTGAATCTTTACCTATCGACTTTATTGCCACAAATAATAAGGTGAGTAAAACAGGTTCGATTTGGCCTTATAGTGCTGCTGCGTTAATGCTTTTTTGTGCAGGAATTGGCCTGTCATTTATTCTTTAGTTAGGTGATTCATGTCTTATTTATTAGATGCGTTAAAGCAGTCAAAGCACGATACCATGAGCGCAGAGCAATATGACTTGCAAGTGCAACAATTAAAACAACAACACCAGTTGATGACCTATCGTCGAATTAGTTTTTTACTCGCCGGAAGTTTATTGGCGACGGGTATATTGACCAGTGGCTTTTTTGTCGGTAAGTGGCTGCAACAAGAAAATGTAGCCGTAAAAAATGAGGTTGTTCAAAATGACCTTAGTCAAAAAGACTCAGCAGTAGTAGAAAAACCAACAAGCCCAGAGGAAGTACAAAAAACGGTTGCTCAAGCAGTAACAAACCCTCAAGCGCCCCTTGTTACAACAGCGCCTAACAATTCTGTGCCACTGGCAGGGCAATTGGTTTATGTACAAACCCCAACGGGTGTACAGCAAATGTTGCTTACGCCACAAGGGCAATATTTACCTATGAGCGTTAATCAAGCGTCTCAAGGGCAAACGCAAAATTTCTCGGCGCAGAGTAACGTTTCATCTAGTTTTCAATCACCGAGCAACCAACCGAAAAGCGTACCAACTCAATCAACGAAAAGAACACTCAGTGCCGATGAGTTGAGTAAATACAAAGTGTTAGGTAAACCACTTAATCAAAATGTGCCTGCCCAGCCAGAATCAACCGCTGAACTAGATACGGTTCCCGACACGCTTAAAAATGCGTTTGCGCAAGCTGTTAATGACACAGAGACAACAACCGACTACGAAGTAACTCAAGGCTCTCGTCATTCATCACGGGTACAACCCGTTGAGCTACTGCCGGATGGCTTACAAAGTATGTTGCCAAGCATTAAATATCAGGCACATATTTATTCGTCGACAGCAGATAAGCGCTGGATAAAACTCAATGGCAGAGAGCTATATGAAGGGGAGTCTATTGGTGCATTGAGGGTGCTAGAAATAGCACCGGATCAGAGCGTACTTGATTTTGATGGCTATGAGTTTAGCTTAAAAGCTCTGCAAGATTGGCCACAGTAGTGGCCAATTAACTAAAGATAGAGTGCTTATAAAAACCCTCTAAATCTATATTATATTCTTTGGGTTTCACTGCTGATTCAAGCGTGTCTTGTGTTCTTTTGCTTGATAAGTCAATATCTTGAACTTCAGTGTAACGCCCATGTTTGGCATTAAAAAACGTTTTTACGACTGGTTTTAATGGTGTTGCAGGATTACTTTGGGTCACCAGCCCCACTTTTTGGCTGGAAAGTTTTACCAGCGTGCCCACTGGGTGAATACCAATGCATTGAATAAACTTATTAAGTAGCACGCCATCAAAGCTATCTGGGCAACCTTGTTTTAATATTTTAAACGCCTTAATTGGCTCCATACCCGCTTTATAAACGCGTTCAGCGGTTAATGCATCATATACATCAACAATAGAGGCCATACGAACGTACTGGCTTATTTCATCGCCCTTTTTACCAAAAGGGTAGCCTTTACCATCTAAGCGCTCATGGTGCATACCTGCGATATCAACAGCAATCCCCGTTAATCCTGCGTCTTCTAGTATTTCTTTGCTAAAGCGCGCATGGTTTTGCATCACTTTAAATTCTTCGTCACTGTAGCGACCTGGTTTGTTGAGAATCGCGTCAGGTATTTTTATTTTTCCCATATCATGCAATAGGGCACCTGTTGCAAGTTCTTCAATGATTGGTTTTTCAATATTGAGATGTTTTGCAAAAATACTCATTAAAATAGACACATTTATCGAGTGCTCTAATAAATAGGCATCTTTTTGGCGCATTTGCGTAATGCACGCCAGCGCATCTTGATTTCTAAATACGGAGTCAATAAACCCGCTAGCAAGCTCCCTAAAAGGAGCAACATCAACAGTGCGGCCAGATTCTATATCGCCAAATGCTTTGGTTTGTAAGTTTTTTGCTTCATCATAAAGCTTTTTAGCTTTACTCATTTCTTGCTCAGCGCTGTGGGTTATTAACCATGGATCGCGCTTTTTGATTTCGTGATTAGTAGCAGGCGTTGGTTGTGTTTCAGATTCTTCAGAGGTGAGCATTTTATCAGGATCGATTTCAACCTCTAAAATGCCAGATTTTATTAATTTATCAATTCCACTTTGAGTTTTAACCCAGCCTTGGTTTTTTATTCTAATATTGCCAGTTTGCTTAACAACTTTTTGTACAAACATACCAGGTTTTAGCTGTGTAGTAGGAATGGTTTTCAAAGTGAACTCTAATTAACAAATATGATTAGAGAAAGTAACAAATAAATTCACATTTAGAAATAAAAAAAGGCATCAAATTGATGCCTTTTTAATTAAATGATGACTATTTTCTATTCATCATCTTCAACAAGCGTCATCAACGAGGTGTTACCGCCTGATGCCGTTGTATCGATACTGATTGTTTTTTCAGTAATTAAGCGCTTAATTAGCGTGTCGTAATACTCTGAGCTGATCACTGGCAGTATTGCGCCTTTACGTTGTGCAAGCTGTTGGCTGAAGTAGCCTAAGCGAGAAGAACGTGCAGCAACTACCGCACCCGCTAGGTGAGGGTGTGCCAATATAGCTTGTAACTGGTTTGGTTTAGCTACTTGGAAAACACCTTCAGCAACGCCGGTTGCAATAAACTTATCTCTAAAGGCAACCGCTTCGTCGTAAAATATTTCAGATGCAACAGTAATTACCGTATTACCAGCCGCTAGTGCGGTAATAATAGACAGTGCCCAAAAGTTAAATGAGGTGCTTTTATCTGCGTAACAAACCACACAACCCCGAGCTTCAAGGTGAAGTGTATTCGACTCACCTGTTGGCCCTGGCAATGTTGTATATTTACGCATGTGCTTTTCTAAGCGGTTTAACTGAGCACGTGCATCGGCAAGTGTTAACGCTAAATCGTCCGCGAGGTCGTCAATAATTTCAACCGTCGCTACTTTCGCTAATAACTGACGTACCGCAGAAACACGATCATTCAGTGGCGTTGCACGCCAGATTTTTTCATCGCGCATAGAGTTAACCATCAGCTTTTCTACTTGCTCATTTGCGCCACTGTAGTGGTGTAAATCAAGCTCATCTGGCGTTAGGTTAGTCATTTGTACGTTATCTGGTGAAGCTTTTTCTTTTATTAGGCGTTGTAGGTAGTTTGGTCCACCGGCTTTAGGGCCAGTACCAGAGAGTCCACGGCCACCAAACGGTTGCACGCCAACAATGGCACCAATCATATTACGGTTGATGTATACGTTACCTGCACGCGACATTTTCGCTAAATGTTCACAGCGCTCTTCAATGCGAGAATGGATACCCATTGTTAAGCCGTAACCCGTGTTGTTGATTTGGTCGACAACACTATCAAGCTCACTCGATTTAAAGCGGATAACATGCACACACGGGCCAAATACTTCACGTTTCAATACCGATAAGTCTTTAATTTCGTATAAACGTGGCGCAAAGAAAAATGCGCCATTTTCGCTGTTATCAGGAATTTTACACTCATAGTGAAGTGTTGCATTACCCTTGAGGTATTCAACATGGTCGTTGAGTGTTTTAAGCGCTTTTTCATCTATTACTGGGCCTACGTCTGTAGAGAGTAATGATGGGTCGCCAATATGCAACTCAGCAAGTGCGCCTTTAAGCATATCGATAATGCCATCAGCTACGTCTTCTTGAATAAAGAGTACGCGTAATGCTGAACAGCGTTGACCTGCACTTTGGAAACCAGAACTGATAACATCATCAACAACTTGCTCAGGAAGCGCTGTTGAGTCAACAATCATACAGTTTTGGCCGCCAGTCTCTGCAATTAAAGGCACCTGAATATCGTTACGTGCCGCTAATGTTTGCGAGATAAGCGTGCCCGTTTCAGTTGAACCAGTAAACATAACAGCTTGAATACGCTCATCAGGAACAATGGTTTTACCTACTTCGCTACCGCGAGCAATGACAGGTTGTACAACGTGCTCAGGTAAACCAACTGATAGCATTAATTCAATGGCACGTAGTGCGATTAAGCTGGTTTGCTCTGCTGGTTTTGCAATAACCGTGTTACCAGTAACTATGGCCGCTGCAACTTGACCCAAGAAAATAGCGAGCGGGAAGTTCCATGGGCTAATACATAAAATAACACCACGGGCTTCAAAGCGCTCATCTTGCGCAAGCTCTTCAGCACGGGCTGCGTAGTAACGACAAAAATCAACGGCTTCACGTACTTCATCAATACCATCTTGTGCTACTTTACCTGCTTCTTTAATACAGATAGCAACAAGCTCATCGTGATGGCGCTCTAAAATATCAGCAACGCGACGTAATAAATTGGCGCGCTCTTTTACCGGTGTTTGTGACCATGATTCAAATGCGGTTTCAGCGTTGGCTAGCAACACTTTCATTTCATCGCTATTTTGTAATTTTATATGGCCAATAATTTCTTTATGGTTTGCAGGGTTTTTAACTGCCAACGCGCCCTCTGGTACTTGGCTTTCATCAATTAAATGCTCTTCAAACCAAGTGTCTAAATTTTCTTTAAACGGGGTGATCACGTTAATATCAGTTAAGTCCATACCTTTTGAATTGGCACGTTCTTCACCGTATAAATCAATTGGCATTTTTATCTGTGTGTTGTATTTATTACGTAAACCTTGCAGTGTTTCAACAGGATCTGGCAATAATGCTTCAACCGGTTGTGTGGTATCTACAATGGCATTTACAAATGACGAGTTAGCGCCGTTTTCTAGTAAACGACGCACAAGGTAAGCAAGCAGGTCTTCGTGTTGGCCGACCGGTGCGTATACGCGGCACTGAATTTTTTCTTCATCAACGATTTGGTCAAATAAAGATTCACCCATACCGTGAAGACGTTGGAATTCAAAACCTTGGTTATCACCTTTGGCTACTTCTAAAATAGTCGCTGCGGTGTAGGCGTTGTGTGTTGCAAATTGCGGGTAAAGTACATCACGTGCTTCAAGCATTTTAATCGCACACGCTTTATATGATACATCCGTGGTTGCTTTACGGGTAAACACCGGGAAATAATCTAAACCATCTTGTTGTGTGGTTTTGATTTCTGTATCCCAGTATGCGCCTTTTACTAAACGCACCATCATTTTTCGACCCACACGAGTTGCTAGGTCGGTTAGCCATTCAATAACAAAAATAGCGCGTTTTTGATAAGCCTGAACCGCTAAACCAAAACCTTGCCAATCGCCTAAATCGTCATCGCTAAATACTGCCTCAATAACATCAAGAGAAATATCTAAACGGTCAGCTTCTTCAGCATCAACAGTAAAGCCGATATCGTATTTTTTAGCGGCAAGGGCTAGCTCTTTTAGTTTTGGAACGATTTCTTCCATTACACGCTCTCTATGAGTGAACTCATATCGAGGGTGAATAGCCGATAACTTTACAGAAATACCTGGGCTTTTTATTGGACCACGGCCATTTGCGGCTTTACCGATAGCATGAATCGCATTCATGTAGCTATCAAAGTAACGCTTGGCGTCTTTCATTGTGCGAGCACCTTCGCCTAGCATATCGTAAGAATATACATAGCCTTTTTGCTCTTTTTCAGCAGCACGCTCAATCGCTTCGTTAATGGTACGACCCATTACGAACTGTTTGCCCATTATCTTCATAGCAAAGTTAACAGACTTACGTATAACTGGCTCGCCTAAACGACCAATGGTTTTTTTGAGTATGCCAAACTGTTGCTCTTTAGTCTTATCGTTATAGTTAACCATTTTACCGGTTACTAATAATCCCCAAGACGAGGCATTAACGAATAAAGAGTCACTACTACCTAAGTGAGAGCTCCAATCGCCGTTTGCTAATTTATCACGTATTAATGTTTCTTGAGTTGCTTTATCAGGAACACGAAGCAGCGCTTCGGCTAAACACATTAATACCACACCCTCTTCACTCGATAGTGAAAATTCATTTAATAGCGCATCAACACCGCTTTGACCGTCTTGGTCTTTACGAATGTTTAAAACTATTTGGCGAGCTCTTTCCCATGCACGGCTTCGTGCTTTAACACCGACTTCTGCAAGTGGTAAAATGTGATCAATAACCGCATTTTCATCTATACGGTAGAAGTCACGGATCTTTTGTCTGATCGGACAAGTCGTTGTTAAATCGCCATTGAATAACATAAGCAACCCTCAGGAGTGTTAAGACTTAGGGTAATTGTTAATTACCGCTAAATGTTGTTGGTGTAAAGCGTGCATTCTAATTAAAATCCAGCAGAATATGCTGGTTAATTTTGCCGTTTTACGATAATTTACAGGGCATATTATTAACTTATCCATATAAAATACTGATATGACTAATCCGAATAGATTACGCCTGCTTGATCGTATCGATATATCAATTTTAGACGTTTTGCAGCGCAATGGTAGAATTTCAAATGTTAACCTCGCAAAACAAGTGAATTTAAGTCCTAGTCCTTGTTTAGATAGAGTTAAACGTCTGGAGCAAGAAGGCTACATTGAGGGATATTTTGCAAAGTTAAGCGAGGAAAAGCTCAATCAAAGCTTAGTGGCGCATGTGCAGGTATCGTTAGTCACCTCAAATACCGCGGTATTTAAAGTGTTTCGCGAACACATTCTTAAAATTAAGCAGGTTGTTGAATGTGACATGGTAGCGGGTGGTTACGACTATTTATTAAAAATTCGCGTCTCTAATATGGACGAATACAGAGAAGTACTAGGTGATTTGGTCGATATTCCGGGAGTGGGTACACACCACACTTACATGGTAATAGAAAAAATCAAACAGGATCCTGGACTGCGTTTAGATATGTAACCTTTGAGTACATTATTGCAGGTATAAAAAATTGCAGGCATAAAAAAAGCATCTTTTTGATGCTTTTTTTATGCCTGCAATATAGGTGGCGCTTACGCCCAACCTTCATAGCGTTTTCTGCGCGATAACACAATAGTTAAAATAATTCCTAAGAACAAACCTAAAAATGCAATAGCACCACCATAAGTGAGTAGCTGACGCTTTTCTTTAGCACTGGTTGCTTGCTTTAATTGTTGTTCTTGAGCAAGCGAGTCTTGTAATTGACTTATTTGTGCTAACAGCTGAGCATTTTGTTCGGTTAGCTGTGAGTTTTGTTCTTGTAGTTCAGGTAATTCTACTTGCGCTTGGCGTAATTTATTTTGCATAGCGCTAATTTCGCTGTTAAGCGCTTGATACTGCTGCTTTAAACCAGCTGATTCGCTGATGAATTTAGCCTCTACCCAGCCTTCACGGTCTTTATCATCTTTAACTTTTATAAAACCGTTTTGTTCATCAGATAATAAAGTCAGTTGCGTGCCTGCATCAATAGAACCGAGTAAGCGATAGTCTTTACTGGCGCCTGAACGCATAAAAGTATACAAGTTATCGATTATATAAGCTGTTTTAGCATTAGTAGGCGGCGTTGATTGAGCTTCCTCTGCTTGGCTCATAAACGGGGCGGCTGTTAAAAGCAGCCATAGTAAACAGTGTTTTAGCATTTATCTACCTTGTTAATCTAGCAGTGTCCGTTGTGAACGTGATTTTTATTTCGCATAAGTATATAGATAGTATGGATTTAATAGTTTAATAGCAAGATAGATATTGTAACCAAAGTATTTTGCTTGCGTGTTTATGATTAAAAAATTTGCAATATAGGTCTGCTTTGTTTATTTTGAGCACTTATTAATTTTAAGGGTAATCCGCAAGCCTAATGGATACTGAGATAGAACTGAAGTTTTTGGTATCAGATGACGTCATTCCACTGATCCCCTCGTTAATTACTCAATTTGCAAAAACAGTTACAAACAAGCCTTCTAAAAGTTTGCAAAATGCTTATTATGATACGCCAAGCAGAGAGCTGAGAGCACTCGATATTGGTTTTAGAACGCGTTGTACAGACGAGCGCTGTGAGCAAACAATTAAGCTTGCAGGAGACGTGGTGGGGGGATTACATCAACGTCCAGAATATAACCTTCCCATAGAAACAAATCGACCTAATTTAATGGCGTTTGATTCATCAATTTGGCCACACGGCATGCAAATTGATGTTATATCACAAAACCTCTACCCTATATTTAGTACTAATTTTATCCGCCGTACGTGGTTAATTGAAACGCAAAATGGTGCCAAAATTGAAGTGGTATTAGATAAAGGTGAAGTGGCCGCCTCGGGTAAAGTGGAGATTATTAGCGAGCTTGAAATAGAGCTCGTCGAAGGTAGCCGAGACGAGCTATTTGCTTTAGCAGATAAATTAATAAGCCAAAACAGTGTGCGCTTGGGGCTTTATTCAAAAGCAGCAAGAGGCTACCGCCTAGCGGATAACACACCGTTACAACCGAGTAAATCTATCGGTTTTGTTAAACTTACTAAGCAAGCCACTCAAGAGCAAGCACTTATTGAAGCCATGGGCTTTGGTATTCGCTTTGTGCAAAAACATGAGCAATGCTATTTTGATAAGCCAAGTTTAAAAACATTAAAACGTGTGACCGACGGTATTAGTTTAATTCGTCATAACTTTTGGTTATTTGATGATATTGTCAGTAAAGACAGCACCGAGCACCTCAGAACGGAGTTAAAGTGGTTATTGAGTGAATTAGCATGGGTTGAAAATGCCATTCAGTTAAAAACTTACACTTCTAAGCGCCATGCTTTTTATAAAAAAATAAACAGTGCGCCCGCCTTAGCTCAAGTTATTAACGATTTAAAAGAGTTACAACCGAGTATTGATGATATTTTTGCGCTTTTTCATAGTGCGCGTTACAACCGTTTATTGCTGAGCTTAACAACGTGGCTGATAAATAAGCAGTGGCGTAAAGACTGGAGCCAAGCAGAGCTACAAAACGCTGAGCAGCCCGTTATTGATATTGCTCATCGTTTATTTGATAAAGATTGGAAAAATTTACACCGCTTATTGCCTAAAGAGCAAAGTTTAGCGGGCAATGATTATTTAAATTTTCGTACTCAGTTAGAAAATAGCTTACTCAGTGGTAACTGTTTAGGTGCACTGTTTAATAAAGATGAACGATTAGAATTTAGGCTTCCTTGGCTCGATATTTCTCATGGCATGTATGAGCTAAGCACGCTTGATTATTTAAAACAGCTGTGTGGCGGGCAAGAAGATGCTCAACTAGCAAAAATACAACTATGGTTGGAACAAAAGTCTGACTTTTTAGTCAGTGCCATGGAGCAAAGTCGACACGCTTCATTTGATACAGAACCATATTGGCTTTGATGGCTAAGCACTTTTGTAGCCGGACTTTGCTGCAAAAGTGCATGATTTTTTCACTTTTGTGTTTTGCTACCAATGTGTGTTCACAGCCATCTTGGCAACTTTACGAAAGCAAACAAGGGGTAAATGTTTATTTTCAGCGTTTAACTGACGATACCTTGAGAATGAAAGCTGAAACGGTGGTTGAAAATACCACAGCAGAAGATTTAATCGCCTTACTCAGTGATACCGATGCTGCTCCCCGCTGGATAGAAAATATTGCTAAAGTAAAATTACTGAAATATTTAAGCCCCTCAGAAAACCTTGTTTACAGCTTTATTGACTCCCCTTGGCCCGTTGCAAATAGAGATTTAGTCACGTATTCGTGCTATACAAAACGCAGCGCGTTGCAAACTCAACTTAGTATTCATGCCCGTCCTGATTTTTTACCTCAAACTAAAGGGGTAGTAAGAATAAGCACATTAGATGCGACGTGGTTACTGACTCAGCAAGCGAATAACTTGCATATTGACTATCAGGTTTATGCGTTACCAGGCGGAAGTATACCCAATTGGCTAAATAACCGAGTCGCTCTAAAAAGCACCTTTAACACGCTAATAAATCTAGCTGAAATACTCACGACAAAGCAGTACACAGCAAAGCCAACCGTCATCCGTACTGGGGATTGCACACATGGCGAATTGCCGCGGTTATAAGCAAAAAAGTGACCTAAGTGGTCACTTTTTTAAGTGGATATAAGCTAATTAGTATTTAGCGGATTGACCGTCTTTAGGTATAGACTGTTTTATAAACTCGCGTAAATCGTTGTTAGAGCTTTCTAAATCTGCATGACGTAGGTACATCATGTGGCCACTGCGGTAGCCTTTAAAGCTTAATCTATCTTGCATTTTACCACTTGGATCTAATTGCCACATGGTGTACTTGGCATCAAAGTAATTGGTTGCACCGTCAAAATAACCCGCCTGAACCATCACATTTAAATAAGGGTTTTGAGCCATAGCTAAACGCAAATTTTCACCGGTATTGTTTCCGCTTCTGTCCCATGGGTGAACGTTACCAAATAAGTTATATTTGATATCGGTTTTGTAATTAAGCTCTTCACGAAGATAATAGTTAATTGCAGGGGTAAAAGAGTGCAGCCACGATGTAAGCTCTGCCCAGTAATCTGGTGACTCACCGGCATCGCGTTTATCTATGCCTAAATAGCGCGAATCCAGTCGACCAACCATTTGTCCGCGTTCACGTAATAACTCTTTCCAAAAAAACTGTGTCGGAATGTCTAAGTTATTTTGGCTAACAAATGTTTCAGATAGACCTGCATATTCGGCCATTTTTTTAATAATACGACGTTTTTCATCTGGGGCAATAAATCCGCCTTTTGCAAGCGCGGGAATGAGCTCATTAACGGTAAACTGTTCCACTTCAGGTAATAGCTCGTCTAAGTCTTTAGCTTGTAAATCAGCGCTTAATGCCTTGTGGTACCATGCTGTGGCTGCAAAATAAGGTAGGCGGTTAGCGGCTTTTACAGGACCGTCGCGCTTAATACCAATGTCGGTAGGTGAAACGAGTACAACACCGTTAATGTACATCCACTGACTATTTTGTAGCTCATGCGCTAAGCCTGATACGCGAGTGGTACCATAGCTTTCACCAATTAGAAATTTAGGAGAGCGCCAGCGTTCATTGCGAGATACAAAAGTATTAAGCCACTCTGCTAGATATTTTATATCGGCATTCACACCAAAAAATAACTCTTTTTGTTTATCCTTTGGTAGAAGGTTACCATCTTTATCTTCAACGACACGCGAATAACCCGTGTTTACAGGGTTTACGTAAACGATGTCGGCTACGTCTAAAACCGAATAAGGGTTATCTTTAACACCGTAAGGTTGAATAGGGTAGCCTTCGTCGTCAATTTTTAAAACGCGTGGGCCGGTGTATGCTAAATGCATCCAAACTGACGCTGAGCCTGGGCCACCATTGAATGAAATAAGTAATGGGCGCTTTGTTCTATCATCGACCTTATCGCGCGTGTAGTAAGTGTATTGAAGGGTTGCGATGGCGTCTCCCTTGTCATCCCATACCGGTTGTGTGCCAGTTGCTACTGTGTAAGACAATCGTTCATTATTTATTTTTGCTTTGTGCTGGGTAACCACTTTACTGTCAATATCAATGCGACGTTGATTATCGGCAAACGAGGCGCTACTTAGGGTGAGCGCAATAGCGGCAATGGGTAAAAATAGACTTCGACTAAATTTCATAAGTGACCCTTTTTATTTTATGTACTGCAGTTATAGCGATATTTGAGTAAAAAACAAAAGTAATGAGACTAGCTGCCGATAATAATCGTTGAGTTTATGTAATTAAGATTAATCTGATCACAGCAAACAGGCGAAATATGCTTGATGTGTATACCGCACTGTAAGTTTAAGGCGATTAAAAAATTTAATTATTAATTAAGTTTTTAAGTAGTTGGTCGCTTTACTTGTTTCTATATGGATGATTGAAAGTGATTTCTTTTTAGGTTTATAACCTTAAAGAGTGAGCGCAAATAAAAGGGAGTTTATGCAACGGGTTTTAATTGTTGAAGATAATATAAGAGTACAGCAGGTACTCAAACATATTGCTGCTCAATACCTTGATGTTTTGGTTGATTTTGCCTCGTCACTTACTCAATGCAAACAACTCCTGAGCCAAACAAGTTATTCACTCGCCTTAGTTGATTTGCCACTTAGTGGACAAAACGATATGAATGTTGCTCGCTATATTTTATCGCAAGGTATCCCTACGCTATTAATGACAACGCAATTAGAAGAGTCCACGCGCCTAAAAATGCTGGAATTAGGGATTATTGATTACATTATTAAAGATAACCGTGACTCTTACCTTTATGCCATTAAATTTGTAGCACAGTTACTGCGTAACCAAGGGCGAAAAGCGCTAGTTGTTGATAATTCTTTATTGAGCAGTAGCTTGGTTAAGCAAATGCTCGAAAAACAGTTATTTGATGTTATTACTGCTGATAATAGCGCTCAAGCATTGCATATACTTAACCATAATAGGGCAATTAAGTTAGTCATTACTAATCATAATTTAACTGATATGAATGGGTTTGAATTAATTAGAGCAATTCGAAATGTTAAAAGTCGTGAGCAATTAGCCATTATTGGTCTGGCCGATGTATATAGTTATGGTGTTGCCACGCAGTTTATTAAATCGGGTGCAAATGACTTTTTAACTAAGCCCTTTACTCATGAAGAGTTTCATTTTCGAGTGGTAAAAACTATGGAATCGCTATGGCTGGGTGAAGCTATAAGAGCTGATTTATCCCTCGACGCGACTGAGTAAGTCATTATGCTTAAAAAATTAATTAGTACTTAGAACGTTGTACAGCGGGTCACTAGAGATGACGTCTTGCTTTTAACCACCTCGCACCAATGCAGTATTTTGCATAAAAAAAGCGCACCTAAATGGTGCGCTTTTTTGTTTTATATATTATTTATTTTTTTAAGTTTATGTTTTTATTATCAATTTAAAAATGGCACAAAGGTTGGATTGTATAGAGGAAATACAATAACAAGCTAGCGTCCTAAGGGGGCCTTTGTGAAAATGATCAGTGCAATAATAAAGCCATTCAAACTAGATGATGTGCGTGAAGCACTCGCTGATTTAGGCATCGAAGGAATGACAGTGGTTGACGTTAAGGGATTTGGACGTCAAAGAGGGCATACTGAGTTATACCGTGGTGCTGAATATCAGGTTGACTTTATACCTAAAATTAAACTTGAAATTGCTACTCGTAGTGAAAATTGCCAACGCGTTGTAGAAACCATTACCAAAGTCGCTGGAACGGGCAAAATTGGTGACGGCAAAATTTTTGTTTACGACCTAGACCAAATCGTCCGTATTCGTACTGGCGAGCTTGATGATGATGCAATTTAAGGGGGCAACATGGAAAATACAATTATAGAGCTGAAGTTTTCGCTCGATACGTTTTACTTTTTAATGTCTGGCATCTTAGTCATGTGGATGGCAGCCGGTTTTGCAATGTTAGAAGCGGGTTTAGTGCGCTCTAAAAATACCACAGAAATTCTAACTAAAAATATCGCGCTTTATTCTATCGCGTGTACTATGTTTTTGTTGATAGGCTACAACATTATGTACGTAGATAATGTTGAAGGCGGTGTTATTCCTTCGTTTGGTGGCCTAATAGGTAGCCAAGCGGCAGATGCTAATCATTCATTAGAGTCTGACTTTTTCTTCCAAGTAGTGTTTGTTGCAACGGCCATGTCTATTGTATCTGGCGCCGTAGCGGAGCGCATGAAATTATGGGCTTTCTTAGTTTTCACAGTGGTACTAACAGGATTAATTTACCCAATTGAAGGTTACTGGACATGGGGGGGCGGCTTCTTATCTGAATTAGGCTTTGTTGATTTTGCAGGCTCTGCCATTGTACATGCAACGGGTGCGGCTGCAGCGCTTGCAGGTGTAATACTACTGGGTGCACGTAAAGGTAAATATGGTAAAAATGGTGAAATTTACCCAATTCCAGGTTCAAACTTGCCACTTGCTACATTAGGCACGTTTATTTTATGGATGGGTTGGTTTGGCTTTAACGGCGGATCACAGTTATTAATTTCAGATAAAGAAAACGCAACAGCGGTAGGTCAAATATTACTTAATACCAATGCTGCTGCAGCTATGGGGGCAATTTCAGCCTTGTTCTTATGTAAACTTTTATGGGGCAAAGCCGATTTAACCATGGTACTTAATGGTGCACTTGCAGGCTTAGTGGTTATTACTGCAGACCCATTATCACCATCACCACTAATGGCGTGTTTATTTGGCTTACTAGGTGGCTCATTAGTGATACTTAGTATTGTCGCATTGGACAAAGCGAAGATAGATGATCCCGTGGGCGCTATTTCTGTTCACGGTGTGTGTGGCATCCTAGGTATAGTGCTAGTACCTGTTACTAATGCTGAGGCCAGCATTGTTAATCAGTTGATTGGCCTACTATGTATTATTGGTTTTGTGTTTATTGCTTCATTCATTGTATGGGTAATCCTCAAGCAAACCATGGGTATTCGTGTTACCGAAGAAGAAGAGTTAAACGGTATGGATCAACACGATTGTGGTATTGATGCTTATCCAGAGTTTGTATCAGTTAGAAGTAATTAATTAAAAGTATTGTGTGTTCAATCAAAGCCCTACTCTGTTAGGGCTTTTTTGATTTCAGGGGAGGTTAATTTTTCAGGTGCTAGAGTAATGTGATAAGCTCCTCGCGTTAAATTAACCTTCGGAATATATTACACTTAAATGGCTGAAAAAAAGAAAACATCGACCAGTAAACCCTCGACTAAGCGCGCTACTAAGTCATCTAAATCATCGGCGCGAAAAAGTGCGACTAAAAAAACTTCAAGCACCACAAAACGGCCACTTTTTAAAACGTTGTTTTCTATTTTTTGGAAACTGAGTCTGGCGACGTTTATCGCCATTGCACTTTATTTTATTTACCTTGATGCAAAAATAACTCGCCAGTTTGAAGGCAATAAATGGCAACTTCCGGCACAAGTATATGCCCGCTCAATGACTTTTTTTCCAGGCCAGTTTTTATCAGAGCAAGAAGTTTTATGGGAGCTTAAGCGCTTAAACTACACGGCGGTTAATCGCTTAAGCCGGACTGGGCAGTATATTAAAACAGCCAATAGTATTAAGATTTTTCGTCGTGACTTTGAATTTTATGATGGTTTAGAGAGCGCTCATGTTATTGAGTTGCGTTTCTCTGGAGAGAAGGTAGCCAGTATTAAAGATAAGTTTGGCCGTCGCTTAAACACTGCCAGATTAGAGCCTGTACAAATAGCCCGTATTGGTAATGACTCAAAACAAGATAGAGAGTTTGTACCATTAGATAAATTTCCTGACATGCTTAAAAATACCTTATTAGTAGTTGAAGACCGCGATTTTTATGATCATCACGGTGTATCGGTATTTTCAATTTTACGCGCTTTGTATACCAATATTCGCGCAGGGCGCACCGTGCAAGGGGGGAGCACATTAACCCAGCAGCTGGCTAAAAATATTTACCTTACCCGTGAGCGTTCGTTAGTGCGTAAAATTAATGAAGCCTTTATTGCGCTTATTCTTGATTACCGTTACTCAAAAGATCAGATTCTCGAAGCCTATTTAAACGAAGTGTACTTAGGTCAGTCATACAACCAAGGGGTACATGGAATGGGGCTGGCCGCCGAGTTTTACTTTGCCAAACCTGTTGATGAACTCGAGTACGACCAAATTGCCTTGCTGGTGGCTATGGTTAAAGGCCCATCTTATTACAATCCTAGACGTTACAAAGAACGTGCGATGGAGCGTCGTGACCTAGTGCTGCGTTTAATGGTCGATAACAAACTTATTTCTACTAAAGAGTATAGAGCCTCGTTAAAGCGCGCAATTGATATTGCACCAATGAAAGCCAGCTTGCAAAAGTCTTATCCAGGTTACTTAGAGTTGGTTAATCGTGAGCTTAAACAGCTGCTACCCGATCAAGACGTATTGGATGCAGGGGTGCGTGTATTTACCTACTTTGATTTACAAAAACAAACCGCGATGGAAGAGTCGATTCAGGCCAGTTTACCTTATTTAGAAAGACGTCCAAATACCAAAGAGTTAGAAGCGGCGATGATCTCCGTTAATGTTGAAAAAGCCGGTGTATCAGCGTTAGTTTCTGGACGCGATGTGCGTTACTCAGGGTTTAACCGGGTGCTTGATACCAAGCGCAATATTGGCTCATTAGTTAAACCGGCAGTGTATTTAAGTGCACTGCAGCTTCCTCATTATAACTTAGCGACATTGCTTGATGATTCACCCGTGCAAGTCACCAACGAGGAGGGTAACGTATGGCAGCCAGAAAACTTTGATCATCAATACCGTGGTGCCATGCCTCTTTATAAAGCATTTAGCCATAGTATTAATATACCGGCAGTTAACTTAGGGCTTGATGTAGGTGTGGATAAAGTGGTTAACACGCTCAGGGGATTAGGAGCTAAAGGCTATATTAATGAATACCCATCGTTATTATTAGGGGCTATTGAAATGTCGAGCTTTGAAGTGGCACAGCTTTATACCACGATTGCAGCAGACGGTGAATACAGAGAACTGACGTCTATTTCTGCGTTAACCGATTCTGTTGGTAAAGTACTTTATAAGCACAAAGTAATTAACGAGCAACGCTTTGATAAAGATGCCATGTACATGACCAAATATGCTATGAAGCGAGTAACTAAAGATGGCACCGCTAAGCGCTTAAACTTACATTTTCCGTCAATCCAGTTGGCAGGTAAAACAGGCACCAGTAATGAATTACGCGACAGCTGGTTTGCTGGATTTGATCAAAATACAGTGACGGTTGCATGGATAGGCCGTGACGATAATAAAAGCACCGGCTTAACCGGCAGTGTTGGCGCGCTTGAAACCTATATTCGTTATTTAAAACCGCTAAACCCGCAAGCAATTGCCGATACCCGTCCGCCTTCAATTAGGTGGGCATTTGTAAACGAGCAAACTGGGAAGCAAGCACCACCGGGCTGTGGCAAAGTGATTCAGCTACCGCTTAGAGCCAGTGAGTTTAAACCAAGACCAGAATGTATTCGTTAAATAGTAAAAACAAAAAAAGCCCGAAAGGGCTTTTTTTATGGGTAAGCGTTTTTAAAAACTAAACGTTATAGCTTAGCAAAAGCGCGCTCTGCTGCTTCAATCGTTGCTTGAACTTCTTGCTCTGTGTGCGCAGCACACACAAAACCAGCTTCAAACGCTGAAGGCGCTAAATAAACCCCTTCTTCAAGCATTAAGTGGAAGAACTTTTTAAAGCGCTCTAAATCACATTCAGTGGCTTGTTTGTAAGTAGTTACTTTTTCTGCATCGGTGAAGAAAAAGCCATACATACCGCCAGCGTAGTTAGTCGTTAAGGCAATACCTGCTTTTTTAGCTGCGGCTTCAAAGCCTTCACAAATCGCTTTACTAATGGCTTCTAACTTATCATGCACGCCAGGAGCGCTTAGTAGTTCGAGTGATTTTAAGCCTGCTGCCATCGCAATAGGGTTACCTGAAAGTGTACCCGCTTGATAAACAGGGCCTACAGGAGCTATGTAATCCATGATTTCTGTTTTACCACCAAACGCGCCTACTGGCATGCCACCACCAATTACTTTACCTAAACAGGTTAAGTCTGGTTTGATGTTGTAATACGCTTGAGCGCCACCAAGGGCGACACGAAAACCTGTCATTACTTCATCAAAAATAAGCACGGATTGGTATTGATCACATACTTCACGCAGTCCTTCTAAAAAGCCGGGTACTGGTGGAATACAGTTCATGTTACCGGCAACTGGTTCAACAATAATACACGCGATTTCATCGGCGTATTTAGCAAAAATCGCTTTCACTTCTTCAATATTGTTAAACGAAACGGTGAGTGTGTGCTTAGCTAAATCTTCAGGAATACCTGGAGAGTTAGGTACACCCATAGTTAATGCGCCAGAGCCGGCTTTTACTAGCAGTGAGTCTGCATGGCCGTGGTAACACCCTTCAAATTTTAAGATTTTGTCACGACCAGTAAAACCACGGGCTAAACGAATTGCACTCATTGTTGCTTCAGTACCAGAGCTTACCATGCGTACTTTTTCGATTGATGGTACTAGCTCTTTTACTTTTTCAGCCATTAAAATTTCAGCTTCAGTAGGCGCTCCGTAGCTTAAACCATTTTCTACCGCGTCATGCACTGCTTGTTTAATTTCAGGGTGATTGTGGCCCATAATCATTGGACCCCAAGAGCCTACATAATCGATGTAACGGTTGCCATCAGCATCAAATGTAAACGCGCCCTGTGCTTTAGTAATAAACAGCGGAGTACCACCTACACCATTAAATGCACGCACTGGCGAATTTACGCCACCAGGAATAGAGTCTTGAGCTCGTTTAAATAAGTCTTGGCTAATTGTCATGAAAAATCCTATTGTTTTATCACTTTAAAATTAAAAGCTTAGCTATCGCGTTTGCGGCTAAACCAAGGAACGCTTACTTCATACTGCTCGACTTTGTTTTCTACGCCGAGGGTTAAAGCAAACAGCGCCATACGAATAAGTACGCCATTTTGTACTTGGCGGAATATTGCTAGATTGTCGTTAGCATTTAAGTCGTTATCAAGTTCGTTTGCCTCTAAACGGCTATCGCGAGGAAGCGGGTGCATTAATACTGAATTAGGTTTGCAATGGGAATTATAAATAGACTGGCTAATTCTAAATCCACCACGATACTTATTAGCTTCTTCTTGTGATGGAAAACGCTCTTCTTGGATTCGTGTTTGATAAACGATATCGGCTGCTAAGTTACCTTCCATTTTATCTACCAGTTCAATTTTATGACCGGCATTTTCAACCGCAGATAAAATTGAGTCAGGCATTTGCAAGCCATTAGGGGCAACCATCGAAAACTTAATGTCTTTGTAATGGCACAGTAACTTAGAGAGTGAGTGAACAGTACGGCCATATTTTAAATCGCCGACTAGCGCAATATGCATACCATCGATATTTTGATCGAAGCGGTTAAGTTCACGCTCAATAGTTAATAAATCAAGCAGTGCTTGGGTAGGGTGCTCATTGGGTCCATCACCACCGTTTATTACTGGTACGCTGCAACCTGTTGCAAATTCAGCTACCGAGCCTGAGTCAGGATGGCGCATAGCAACTGCATCAGCATAAGCTGAAATAACACGTGCGGTATCATAGAGTGATTCGCCCTTAGCAAGCGCAGAGCTTTGCATGCCGGTGGTTTCACGAACTAGTCCACCGAGTAAGTTAAACGCAGTGCCAAAACTAACACGAGTACGTGTACTGGGTTCAAAAAATAGATTTGCTAAAATAGCGCCTTCAAGCACGTTGGTCCGCTTTTGTTTTTTAGCGTATGGCTCCATTTTTTTTGCCACAGCAAATATGCGTTCAATACAGTCTCGGTCGAGTTGATTAACAGAGAGTATATTTTCACCTTGGAAACTGAACATGGGGTTATTCCTAGTTATTCAAAAAGGCGCGATAATCCACAAAGGAGCACGCAATCGCGCGTATTATACAAACTTAGTATGCGACTTGGCAGCGTAATTTATAAGCCTTTGCTAAAAGCTTGGCTTAATAATCGCCAAAGCGACAATAACGAGTAGCGCTAAAACAGGTAGCTCGTTGAAAATGCGATAAAACCGATCGCTTTTGGTATTTCTATCGTGTTTAAAATCAGCTAACAATTTGAAACAGTAGCCATGATAAATATATAAAATAATCACCAGCACGAGTTTGTAATGCAGCCACATGCTGTAACGAAACCATTCTCGGCCGTATTCAACAATAGTCAATACGCCAAATACTGCGGTAAGCACCGCAAAGGGTGTAACAAAATAAAGTAGCCGACGTTCCATTACTTTTAGCATTGAGTTACACGATTTTTCTTCACTCATAGCGTGATAAACAAAAAGTCGAGGTAGGTAAAAAATACCGGCAAACCAAGCAATCATAAAAAATACGTGCAAGGTTTTGTAGATTAATAATGCGCTCATATTGTTCTCATTATTGTTAAAGTAAACTGTTACGTATGGTTAAAATATGGTGGATTTGATCCCACCTTAGTAATCCCATAATTTGTTGATTATCTAATAAGTTATATACATAAAGTGCACCACTGCGTTTATCATTCAAAATTTCAAATGCATCTGCAAGGGTGGCTTGGCTGCTAATACCTTGTAAGCTAATGTATTTTATATTGACCGCCTGATCAGACATTAAACTTAAGTCATATTCAGCTAGGCGATAACCATTTTCTTCATCAAATACAATTAATGGTGTTTGGCTGTCCATGGCATCTAGACTGTTTTTTATTTGCTCTTTATCGTCGGAGTAGAGCAGTTTAAAGTCTTCATCCATGTCATCCATCACTCCTACTTTCTGTAAGGCTTCAGTGGCGGGAGAGACATGATAGGGAAGCCCTTGAAAGTCTAATTGCTGTAAAAATATGGAGCGGTTACCAAATACCTGTAAAGCTGTAACGTAGGCGGTAGTAATGACGATCATCGCAGGCACAATAATTTCCGGTGACGAGGTCAGCTCCATCACAGTGGTCAGTGCCGCTAAGGGGGAGTGTAGTGTGGCCGCTAATAATCCTGCCATGCCCAGCACCCCGTAAGTGCCGGCTATATCGGTGCCGGGGCTAATAAATTGAGCAAAAAATGCCATTAAAGTACCGGTTAAAACGCCCAGCCCAATAACCGGACCTATCAACCCACCAGGAATACCTAAGCCAATAGCAAATAAGGTGGCTAATAACTTAGCAATTAAAATAGTGGTGAGTAGTTGAATATTTTCAGGTGACTCAACCGCAATAGTGATAGCGCTCATACCCGAGCCCATTGCTTGTGGAACTGCATAGGCAATTAAGCTGGCAATACACCCTGCAATCATTAAACGTGGAAACATACTAAGTGGTTTAAAGGTTTTAATAATTAACATTAAATTCTGATTAAAAGCATAAGCCACCGCGCCTAATCCCATGCCGCATAAAATTAAATAGGGGTAGTGCCACCCACTTAAGGGGGCAATGGTTATTAGCGCAAGTTCTGAGCCTTCACCAAATACAAACTGTGTTGCTAATGCGCCGGTAACGGCTGCGAGCATAATCGGCACAAAAATATGCACTTTGTATTCTCTGAGCACCACTTCCATTACAAAAATAACCGCAGCCAGGGGGGTGTTGAACGATGCAGCAATGCCCGCGGCAACACCACAACCACTGAGGGTACGCATAGCGTTGTGGGGTAAGTGTAGTTTATTTGCTAATATGCTTGCCCCCGCTGCTCCCATATGCACTGAGGGGCCTTCGCGGCCAACAGAAAAACCGCTGATCAGTGCCAGCGCGCCGCCTACAAACTGGTTAACCGTATTATAAAGTGGCATTTGCCCGTAATGACGTTTTATTCTGTGTATTACAAAAGGGATACCCAAGCGGTAATGTTTAAAGCCGGTAAAAGCCGCAAATGTGGCTATCAGAAGTGCAGCAATCAAAGGCATTAATACCCGTTCTAGGGTAGGGAGAGTAGTAAAGTCGTCAGGGGTTTCTAAAAATAAGCTTTGAAAAAATAAAATGGTTAGGCGAAACAGTATAATGAAAAATGCAGCAATTAATCCGGCACTTACGCCCAATAAGCATAATTGTACGGATGTTTTTGGTTTTGCTAATCGACGTCTCAGTCGCTCAAGCCACATGCTTTATTTCCCCGTAGCATTTTTAGGCCTCAAGTTTATCAAAATAGTCTAGGGAAGTCCTTGAGATTTTTAACAACCGATTAATTTAAATTAAATTTATAGTATATTGATTCACAGAACAGATTAAACGCGCATTGTTTTAATTAAAGCTTATAAACGCGAGCTTACTATACTTGATTAAAACACTCAGGTATTAGATAATCTGGTGCATTAGTATAAAGGTATTGAGGGTTATAAAATGTCTGAAGAATTACCCATTAAGTTTAGCGACGCAGCCGCTGTGCGTGTTAAACAGTTAATCGACGAAGAAGAAAACCCAGATCTAAAACTGCGTGTTTATGTCACAGGCGGTGGTTGTTCAGGTTTTCAATACGGTTTTACTTTTGATGAAAAAGCGAATCCTGGCGATTTAGAAATTGTTAAAAACGGGGTTACCTTAGTCATTGACCCAATGAGTATCCAGTATTTGGTTGACGGTGAAGTAGACTACACCGAAGGGTTAGAAGGGGCACGCTTTTTTGTCTCTAACCCTAATGCCACAACAACGTGTGGCTGTGGCGCTAGTTTTAGCGTGTAAAGATACCGTTATTTGAAAAAAACCGCTTAATTAGCGGTTTTTTTATGTGTTTAAAATCATAACTCAGTTGGTCTGTATTCTGTTATTTGCATTATTAACACAAAAAAACCAAGTACGAATGCAGAGAAAGCTAAAATATAGATAAAGCCTTTTTTACCCTGTTTGATTGGAATTGCATAATGGCGTAAAAAAAAGTACCAGCCCAAGCATAAAATAATAGGCAGTAAAAAAAGTAGTCTAAACATGATTTAGCCTTTTTAAACAAATAATAAGTTAATAATAAACGGCTTATATTTAAATGAAACAAAAAAGTTATAAAATATTTAACCTTATTCAGAGTTAGTAAATATTTGTTGTTAAACTTTAATCGCATAATTACTAATTAATCATTCAGATCAACGGTGAATGGTATATAATGTATCCAAGAGTGAAACGGGCAAGGTTTCATTTTTCACAATAATAAAGTGTTAATACATATTTGAGCGTTTTTATTGGTTGAATTGTAAGCGTTTACACTGCGCTTTAGTGAGTGGTTGTAGGTTTACAGTGTTGGCGATTTTAAGCGCTTAGCTATATGTATATTTAAACAACGAGTAGGAGTTGTATATGATGGGTAAAACCGTATCTTCGGAAGAAAATGCAAAATTAACAAAGTGGCTTAAAACTAAGCGCCATGAAAAAGGCTACACCATGCGCAGCTTAGCGCAAATCTTGGGTACGCCACATTCTTTTATTGGCAAAATTGAAAATCAGGAACGTCGTTTAGATGTAATTGAGTTTGTTCGCTACTGCAATGCATTAGAAGTCGACCCGTATGAAGCATTAAGCTTAATTAAAGCTGACTAACGCTTTCTTTTTGGCTGTAATCGTAAAGTTAAATTAGCGTCTACAGCCAATACTAGTGCAGGGATGCATTAGGTATTTTTATGATAATTTTGCTCTAGTGAATATAGTTTGTGCCTAATTAGAAATAAAAACACTAATGAGGGTAAAACCATAAGCGCAGTTAATACAAAGAACAATGACCAATTCCCCATTAGCCAATCATCAATAACCACGCCACTGTAACTCGATAATAACGTACGCCCTAAATTACCCAATGATGCCAATAGCGCATAATGGGTGGCGCTAAATGCTCTGTCACACAGCATAGATATAAAAGCAACCATTGCCACTAAAGACCAAGCTTGGGTAAAGCCATCAACTACAATTGCCATTGCATATAAGTGCTCTTGTGGACCAGCTAAGGCAATCCAAGAAAACATTAAGTTAGATGCTGCCATGGCTACGCCACTAATAAATAAGCCTTTCACAATGCCATATTTATGGTTAAAAATACTGCCCAAAAAGGCAAATACAATGGTGATTAACCCCGTGCCGAGTTTTGAGTAATTTGCTATTTGCGTATTACTAAAGCCAACTTCTTTATAAAATACAATCGACATCCGCGCTAAAAATGCTTCACCAATCTTAAATAAGAAAATAAACGCCAGCAGCGCCAACGCGGTTTTAACGCCATTTTTAGCAAAAAAGGTTTTAAACGGATCAACCACGGTAACGCCTAGCCATGCGAGCGTTTTTATCAGTGGTGTTTGTTTAGTTGCGGCGAGTTTTTCAAGATAAACACGTTCTAGTTCGGCATGTACGGCTTCGCGATTTGATTGTGGCTCTTTAGCCCAAAATACACAGCTAATTAATAACAGCATAATCGCGGATAAAAAATAATACACCTGTGGCCAGTCAATATTTGGCATATCAGCCATGTAAAAAGGCACAGCTCCTAATAAAGCATAGCCAGTCCACCAACCTGAGGTGGCCATTGCAGCAGCCGCGGTGGCTTTGTGAGATTCATTTTCACTAAGAGTGTCTATTCGAAAAGCATCTATAGCAATATCTTGCGTTGCAGAGGCTATGGCGATCAGCAAGCAAAGTACGGCGGCAACCGCTAGGTTTGCTTTCAAATCAAGTCCTGCAAGTAGCAATGTGCCAAGTAAAATAAAGCTTTGGCAAAACAGTATCCAACTACGGCGCTGACCAAGCCAATTATATAAAAAGGGCAGTTTAGTGCGGTCGATTAAAGGTGACCATAAAAAGTTGATGCTGTAGGCACCAAACACAATGCCAAATAGGCCAATCATGCTGCGGCTCAAACCTTCATCTTTAAGCCATGCCGACATTACTGAGCCAATTAATACCCACGGAAAGCCACTGCTCATTCCAAATATAAAAACATTAATCAAACGTTTATCTTTAAAATAAGAAAAGTATTCGCTAACAGAAAGTGTGCTATTCATAGAGGCTCATTGGCTTATACAAAGAGCAGCTAAGGCTGCTCTTATTAAAAAAGTTATAAAGGAACTTGCTCAAGCACCTTAATATTTAATATAACGACCGGTTTTTCGGGTACAAAGTTGTAGCCAATTTTGTCATTAAATCCGGTTTTTACAGCCATGATTTTATCGAGTGTTTCATAGCCTTCCATCACACTGCCAAACACTGCAAACCCCCAATCACGGCCAGGGTTTAAATGATCGTTATCATCCATATTAAAAAAGAACTGACGCGTTCCTGAGTGTGGTTCACGGTCTTGATAAGCCATCGCAATGCTATACATATCGTTTGTTAAGCCGTTACCGCTTTCATTAAAAATAGGGTCGTTTTCATGTAGACCATCGTAATCTTTATCATAACCACCGCCTTGAATTACAAAGTCACGATCATTTTCTACGTCGCGTTCTACACGATGAAACACACTGCCTTGATAGCTTTTATCCGACACGTACGTTAAAAAATTATTGACCGTAATAGGAGCTCTTGAGCGGTCTAATTCAACCACAATGCTGCCCAACGATGTCACAATTTCTACCCGAGGAAAAATGTTATCTTTTTGCACAAAACGACCCTCTTGAGCCGCTAAGCTACTAACGCTAAATAATAAGCTTACGCAGATTAAAAAAAGTTGCTTCATTGTTAACCTTCTAAAAATGCAATTAATTCTGGGTCAGATACAATGCGGGTAATTAACTGCTCAGTCAACTTATTGAGCTGACCTTCAACTTTTGCCCTATCGTGACCAAGCGGGCCAGATAAATTAGCATTACCGCTGTAGCGTTTACTAAAATTACTGGTCGGGCGAATCACCCGCACTTCAAATTCAATCTTGGCTTCACTGGTATGGCTCATTAGCGTTTCTGTAACTACCGCTTGCAGCATGTGAATATCTAACTCAAAACGCAATTGCGCTAAATTAGAAATGCTGGCGCCATTGCGACTCAGTGCACTGTCTAGCGCACTTTTAACCGATTCAGTAATACCCGTACTGGCAATGGTTTTGGTTTTGCTCGATTCAATTAGCTTTAAGGTTGCACTGTCACCACGTAAATCAATCACGCTGGTGTTTAAGCTGCTGTTTATTGAGCTTATTTGACCACTTTTATACACAGGGTTGAGAATAAGCTGATTAGCACACCCCGAAAAAACCACTAATGTACAACAGCTCAATAATGCTTTTAAGAGTTTCATTTATAACGTCCCACTATTTTTAGTTGCGCTGAGTACCACAAACTTTTTATTAGAGCCTAATAAAGTACAGTTACCAAACATACGGTTTAGTTTGTCGTGGTAATCTAGATGGCGGTTACCAATAATACGCAGCTCGCCACCTTCTTTTAATGTGTCTTTTGCTTGCTTGAACATTTGCCATGCTATGTGGTCGGTAACCGCTTGTGCTTGGTGAAATGGCGGATTACACAATACAATATCAGCGCTTTCACGTTCAAAGTCAGTTAAACAATCATTCTCTATAAAGGTACATTGTTCAAACTTGTCTTCCATGTTGAGCTCAATGTTGAGTCGAGCTGATTCAACCGCCATATATGACTCATCAACAAAACTAATATGAGCATTAGGACAGCGCGCTAATGTCATTAAACCAACTACGCCATTGCCACAGCCTAAATCAATAATATTTTTGGCTTTATTTGTTTGTGGCAAATAATTAAAAAAGAAACGCGCACCAATATCAAGTGAATCACGTGAAAACACATTGGCATGATTGCTTATTGTAAAATCAGTGCCTTCGAGCGGCCAGCTCACTGGGAAATCTGCACCTTTATAACCGCCAGCGGCTTGGCTAATAATTAAACGTGATTTTTTTACTGCGAGGCTTGTTTTCGTCTCACCAATAAAATCTTCAAATGCTTTAATCGTAGAGTTATGCACGTCTTTAGTTTTTGCAGCACCAATAACAGGTGTACCAGGTGCTAGCACTTCGCTTAATTCAGATAACTGATACTGTAAAAAAGCCAACGTGCGTGGTACTTTTACCAACACTAGGTCTACTTGCTCAGGTAGAGCCGATAAACTATCAAGCTGGCTAAACGCAGTTGTTGCGATTTTGTTTTGCGCTAAGTTATAAGCCGCCGCCTGATGGCTAATATATGAGTCGTTTACTGAACAAACAGTTAATTGTTGTTTGCTAAAGTAACAGCTAAGTGCACCAAAGCTGTCGTTTAAGATCAGCAATGAGCGACAATCAGGGTAGTGTTCATTAACATAGTCAATGAGGTATTCGTCTGCTGAATCCCACGCTTGTAAGCTGCGGTTTTTTTGATCCAAAGGAAAGCGTTCAAGAGTAAAGGTGTTATCGCCGAGCGTAGCTTGCGTAGTCATAATAGTTTAATGATCGGTAATCAAATGATAGGTAAATTCTAACATGCAACCGCCAAACGCCAACCCCCAACTGTTACCAAATGGCTTTTCTTATCAAAGTAGGGTGCTTAGTGCGCAAAAAAGCCTCGATTTATTTTATTATTTGCAGCAAAACTTAAATTGGCAACAACCAAATATAACGGTGTTTGGCAAAACGGGGCCAATACCAAGGCTGCAATGTTTTATCAGCGAAGAGAATCTTGAGTACGGCTATTCTGGGCATAAACTCGATTTAGAGCCTTGGCCAGACGTATTACTTGCTATGCGAACACGATTAGAAAATCACCTACAGCAACCGTTTAATTCAATTTTGGTTAATTATTATCGTGATGGCCACGATAGTATGGGCTGGCATAGCGATGATGAGGCGCAGCTAGGGCCTGAGCCTACAATAGCCTGTGTATCGCTTGGCGCAGAGCGATTATTTAAACTTAAACACAAAGTAAGTAACAGCATTACTAACATTAAATTACAAAGTGGCAGCTGTTTAATAATGAGCGGCCAAAGCCAACAAAATTACCAACATGCATTGCCCAAACAAACAACGCTTAAACACCCTCGAATAAGTTTAACGTTTCGCTATATTAATAATAGTTTCAGTTAAATAGCATTAGCCATGGTATAGCCGCAGTTGTTATAGTAAGCACATAACTGAATTTTGAGGATGGTTTTTATGTCAATGCAAGAACAAATACGTAACAAGCTAGCCGATGCGATTGCGTGCAAGCATTTAAATGTGATCAACGAAAGCCATATGCACAGTGCAGGCACTGAATCACACTTTAAAGTGATTGTAGTTAGTGAGGAATTTGCTGGTAAGCGATTATTGCAGCGTCATCGTGAAATTAACGAAATTTTAAAAGATGAGTTAGCAAATCATATTCATGCGCTTGCGATGCACACTTACACCCCTGAAGAATTTACCGAGCACGACGGTGAGGCACCGCAATCACCTAATTGCATGGGCGGCTCAAAAGTTGGATAACAGGTAATAGTGGATTGGTTTGAGCAGAGCGTAACTGATCAGATCAGTTTTTTTTGTTTTAGCCTTTAAACTAGCGCTAATTTTTATTGTAAAAGATATAGGATGATCAATGGTCATTAAGCCTAAAATTCGCGGATTTATCTGCACCAATGCACACCCAGTAGGCTGTGCAGAGCATGTACAAGAACAAATTAATTATGTTAAGCAGCAAGGGGCATTAAAAAATGCGCCTAAAAATGTATTAGTTATTGGTGCGTCTACAGGTTATGGCCTTGCATCTCGCATTACCGCTGCATTTGGTGGTGGCGCTAAAACATTGGGTGTGTTCTTTGAAAAAGAAGGCACTGAACGTAAAACAGGCTCTGCGGGTTGGTATAATACGGCGGCATTTCAAACAGCCGCTGAAGCTGAAGGCTTATGGTCTAAAAATATTAATGGTGATGCGTTTTCTAACGAAATCAAACAAAAAACAATCGACACCATTAAAGCTGAATTAGGTAAAGTTGACTGTATTATTTACAGCTTAGCATCACCACGTCGTACTGATCCAAATACAGGGGAAGTGTTTTCTTCAACGCTTAAGCCAATTGGTAATGCGGTAACGACTAAAAACTTAAATACGTCAAAGCGTGAAATTGATGAAGTAACTGTTGAAGCGGCAAACCAAGACGATATCGACAACACCATTAAAGTAATGGGTGGCGAAGATTGGGAAATGTGGATTGACGCACTTAAAGAAGCGGATGTATTAGCAGATAACTTTAAAACCACGGCTTACACATACATTGGTAAAGAACTAACGTGGCCAATTTACGGTCATGCAACAATTGGAAAAGCCAAAGAAGATTTAGACCGTGCCACTGCTGCTATTAAAGCTGCTACCCAAGATTTAAATGGTGAAGCCTACGTTTCATCGCTTAATGCGGTTGTTACTCAAGCAAGCTCTGCAATTCCAATCATGCCACTTTATATTTCTGCCTTATTTAAAGTGATGAAGGCTGATGGCACTTACGAGGGCACAATTGAGCAAATTCATGCGCTATTTAGTGAGAACTTATACGGTGATTCACCTCGCTTTGACGAGGGCGGGCATTTATTCCAAAACTATAAAGAACTGGAAGATGACGTTCAATCTCGCGTTCAAGCCATTTGGGATAGTGTAGATACAAACTCAATTGATGAGTTAACCGATTATATTGGTTACCATAATGAATTTTTACGCTTGTTTGGTTTTGGTATTGACACGGTTGATTATGAACAAGATGTTAATCCTGTTGCACCTATTGCCAATATGATTGACTAACTTGTCGCTGTTAGCGCATTTTTGAAAAAGTCGCCTTGTGCGGCTTTTTTGTTTTCAGCCCCTAAACCACCTACTTCAGTAGGTGGTTATCATCAAATAGGCTTTGCCTGTAAAAAGTACTCATGTTAATTCCTTAGTTGATTTTTAGCGAAGTCACAAAAGGAAAAAACATGAGT